>CATJWA010000267.1 GCA_949744025.1 uncultured Eubacteriales bacterium | reverse complement strand
GCAGCGGACGCGGCCAGTTGGGATGCCTGCATGTGCCGCTCAATCTGCTTTTCCGCCGCCAGCTTCATAAACTCGGCATGACGGGCCGTACGCAGGTCCCACCAGCTTTCCCCATCGTCAGGTCCGCTTTTGGAGTAAGTTATCTCTCCGCCGGCACTGGAGGCACAGGCGTTGCAGATATTCCCGTCCTCCCCTATTGCGACGGCCTGCGACATATCCCATGTACTCCCCGGCCTGATGACCTCATTGCGCGCTGCGTCGAAGGTAAACCACGCTTCTATTTTTGCGTAAATCTCCCGCGCATGGTTTGGGTCCTGCTCCATGCGCTCCTGAATCTTCGGATGGATAACAACGGCCTTGCTCCCCGGCGGAACACTGCCCAAGGCATGAATCTCCTTTGGCGCGATAAACTGTCCGTCTATCGAGCCGTAAAACGGATTTTTTCCCTCCGGCTTCCAGTTTTCCAGCGTTTCCTTAGCCTTGTCTCCCTCCTGATACAAAAGGTAGTGCGGATAATCGTTTCTCGTCTTCCAATAGCTGCTGCTCGCGTCAAAAACGTGATAAACCAGATTGGGATACCTGGTCTTGAGCATCTCCTCAAGGGACGGGGACTGTACATCCTGCGCGCCGCCCGTCTCAAGCTGCCCCGTATACCTGACCGACAAATCCATCATAAGTGTCTGGGATGCGGGACTGCTTATTTTCTCTGCCGGTTTTTTCGCTTCCGCGGCGGCCTGTGCCGCCATTGTGAGAAAGCTACCCTGCAAGTTTTCCGGTCCCTTCGTCCCGCGCGCTGCCGCGGCGGTGTTTGCCCCGACGTGACCAATATTTTTTATCCCGTTCATAAGCCGCTCCCTTCCTCTGTAAAACAGCCGCGGCCATCTCTCCCGAATACTCAGGCAGTCAGAAGAAAACCGCGGCTGTTTTATTTATCGTCAGGAATCGGTGCTTTCATAAGCGAAAGCCCGCATCAACGCCAATTTTTCTTATTTCCTCGCCGCACGGCGGATTCTCTCGAGGATATTTTCCTCCTCCTGTGCGCGGGCGTCCTCGTCGCCTATGCCCACTCCGGTGTCCGGTCCCTGCGCTTCAAACTGAGTCTTTGACGCGCCGAACACCTTCTCCTTCACCTGCTGCTTATACTCTCCGAATTTCTGCTCTCCCAGCAGCCACTTCGCGCCGTAGATAAGCCCTGCGCCGAGCCCTGCTACTATCGCGGCGTCCTCCAAAAAGCTGCGCTTGGGGATCATGGCAAAATACATTTTTCTCATAAAGCTTAATCCTCCTTCTTATTCCGCCGGCAGCTCATCCAGCTCCGTGAGCGTGAACACCGGTCCGTCCAGGCAGACATATTTGCTTCCTATGTTGCAGCGGCCGCACTTGCCTATGCCGCACTTCATGCGCGTTTCCATGGACGTTATAATGTCCCCACGCGCAAAGCCCAGCTTCGCCAGGCGCTCCGTGGTCAGACGTATCATAATGCTCGGCCCGCACATCACCACCTTGCGGTTTTCCGGCGGAAGGGCAAGCGTCTCCACATAATCGGGGATGAACGCCACGCTTCCGTCCCAGTTGTCGGTTTTTCGGTCAACGGTTATGTGCACTTCGGTGTTGTCCATACTCGGCCAGTTTTCAAAGAAGTCCTCGCGGAACGGCACGTCGTCTATCGTGCGCGCGCCGCATACAATGTCGAAGCGTCCGTACTGTTCCCTGTGCAAAGCGCACCAGCGAATAAGCGAGCGCACAGGGGCCGCGCCGATTCCGCCTCCTATGAACAGTATGTCGCTTCCCTTCAGCGCGTCAGCCGGAAAGCCGTTGCCGTAGGGTCCGCGAAGACCCACAAAGTCGCCCACGCTCAGCTCGTGCATCGCCTCGGTCAGCTCGCCGACGGATTTTATGGACGACTCAATCCAGTCCTCGCCGAAAGCGGTTATCGAAAACATCGCCTCGCCTATGCCCGGCATCGACCACATACCGAGCTGCCCCGGCATGGGCAAAAATGGGCGCTTGCCGTCAAGCGTCTGCGCGCGGAAGGTCTTTACGTCTCCTGTTTCACTGCGTATGTCGGTTATCCGGCAGACCTGCGGCACAAGGGGGTTGCCATTACATGTGCAGCTGTGGTTTATCTCAATCATGGCACACCTCCGCGGCTTTGTCAATAAATTCCGCAATATCCAGATGCGCGGGACACTTGTTTATGCACCGTCCGCAGCCGACGCACAGCTCCATGCCATGGCGCTCGTTGAAATATGCCAGCTTGTGCAGGTAGCGGTTGCGAAGCCGCTGCTTCTTCGTCGGGCGGGTGTTGTGCCCGCCGGCGTTCTGGTTGTAGTCGGAGAACATGCAGCTGTCCCAGCAGCGGAAGGCTACGCCCTCGTCTCCTACGCTCGACTGATTGATGTCAAAGCAGTAGCAGGTCGGACAGACAAAGGAACAGGTACCGCATTGCAGGCATGGCTCCGTCACCTCCTGCCAGAACTCGTCATCATCAAACAGCCCGGTAAGCTTTTCCGACAGCTCTGGTGACATCGCGGGGGCGAGAGAACAGTGTGCTTCCCCCTTTGGGACATCGCCGTCAGTCAAATATTGTGTCCACTTTTTCAGCTCAGTTTCGCCCTTTTCGGTGTTAGCGGTGACACCGTAAAATTCCCCGCCGCCGCTCAGGAAAATATCCGCTCCTGGGGCCGCGTCAGGGTCAAGCCCCATGCTCTCGCAGAAACAGTTGACTCCCGCGCCCGGGCAGGCCACAGCCACAATCAGGCTTTTCGCCCTGCGTCGGGCATAGAAGCTGTCCTCGTAGCCCTCACGGATAAAAACGCTGTCCATACACTCTATGCTGTGCATGTCACACGCGCGTATGCCGAAGATAACGCGTTCCGGAGCATCGACAATCTCGCTTATCTCAGTCTCCGTTCCGGTTTTGTAGGCGTACATCTTCTCGGTCTTGGGAAAAAGTATATCCTTCGGCGGCAGAACGGTGTTTTCGCCGTCCAGCTCAGGAGTCTCACCATCCCAGAGCTTGAACTGCTTTATTCCCCGTACCTGTCCGGGCACAAACAGCTCCCTGTTCTTTGCAAGCAGGGCAAGTATTTTATTCAGGTCCTCTTTTTTCAGACGCATTTTCTCACCCTCCCTTAACCGAAGCTGTCCGCGTCATTGAGGTTGTATGTCCCCAGAGCCGGCGTCTCGTCGTCCGAAAGCCCGCACTCGTACTGGCCGAAAAGCTCGTTGCACTCCATGAGCATTCGCCCCGTTTGCAGCATTATCGGCAGGTCCATCGGACATACCCTCTCGCACTCACCGCACTCGATGCAACGGTCGCCGACGTGGTAGGCCCTCGTCAGGCCGTACACTCGGTTTTCCACGGCGTTGAACTGCTTGCCCTGCCAGCCGGTGCGGTACTGGTCGGCGTAACACTCGCGGCAATTACAGGCTGGGCACACGTTTCGGCATGCATAGCAGCGTATGCACTTGGTGAACTCGTCCTCCCACATCTGCCGTCGCTGCTCAAGCGTCATTGCCTGCATTTCCTTTACTTTTTCAAAGCGGTCAAAGTCCGTTTTTTCCTCTGCCGGCTCACCCAGCAGCTCATCGTACACCAGCGGGTTTCTGTGAGCACAGCGCCGGCATATCTGATTTTCCACGCCAGCGCATGGAATACCGAGTATGTAGATATTCTCACGCTTTACCTGTCCGTCGGAGAGCATACGGTTTATCGCGCGTGTGTCGCAGCCGCGGGCGCATATGGCAATTTTACCCTTCGGCCAGCGGTCATGGAGCAGATACTTTGCCGTGGAGTTGACGCACCAGCGGTTCCATACCAGACGCTCCGCGTCCTCCGCCCTGCGAATGAATGCGGGGCGGGTTTTGTTTTCCCCCCTGGCGTTCTCCCAGCCTATCACGTATTCCACATCGCCGTTTTCCAGCAGAGCCCTTGCCCTTTTATGCAGGGCGGATTGTATATCAGACATTTTCCGCCCTCCTCTCGTTAAAGGCCGTATTGGGTCCCAGCTTGGTCACAATTTCGCTGACCTCAGCCACGGTGTCGCGGAACTTGCCCGCCTCGGAGCCGGAAATCCAGCGTGTCTGGAAACGCTCGGGCTCTATGCCGTTGAACTCCAGCATCTCTTTGAGCACCATGAAGCGGCGGCGGGTGTAATAGTTGCCGCTGGTGTAGTGGCAGTCGCCGGGGTGGCAGCCGCACACCATCACGCCGTCGCAGCCCTTTTGAAACGCACGCAGCACAAACTGGGGGCTTACGCGGCTGGAGCAGGGCACGCGCAGCACGCGCACGTTGGCTGGGTACTTCATTCGGTTGAGTCCGGCAAGGTCCGCTCCCGTGTAGGTACACCAGTTGCAGCAGAAAGCCAGAATTTTGGGCATCCACTTCTCATTTACAGGCACAGCGCGTCCACCTCCTTCAAAATCTGAGCGTTGGTAAAGCCGAGCAGGTCGATAGCTCCCGTGCGGCAGGCGGCCGCGCAGGCTCCGCAGCCCTGGCACAGTCCGGCGTTTACGCGAGCCACATGCCGCTTTACGGTTCCGTTGATCTCGCGCGAGTCTATCTCCTCAAGCGTCACAGCCCTGTAGGGACACACGCGAACACAGGCCGAGCAGCCGCAGCATTTGTTCTCGTCCACAGCGCTTATCATGGGCGAGCCCTCAATTTCATTTTTACTGAAAAGTATGCACACCTTCGCCGCCGCCGCGCCCGCCTGGGCAACAGTGTCGGGGATGTCCTTCGGTCCCTGGCAGGTTCCGGCCAGATATACCCCAGCCGTCTGCGTCTCAACGGGCCGCAGCTTGGGATGCGCCTCCTGCACCCAGCCGTACTCGTCCGTGGAAATGCTCAGTCTGGCGCACAGCTCGCGTATCTCCGGAGCCGGCGTCATGGCTGTTTCAAGGATAACCATATCCGCCGGCACCTCAACGCTCCTGCCCAGCAGCGTATCCTCGCCTCGGCAGATAAGCTTGCCGTTCTCCCTGAAAATTTTCGCCACACGGCCGCGGACATAGCGTGCGCCGTCCTCCCTCGCTCGGTCGTAAAATTCCTCGTAGTTTTTCCCCGGCGTTCTCACGTCCATGTAAAACACCGTCACGCATGCGTCCGGTATTTTATCCAAAATCTGGTGCGCGTGCTTGGCCGAGTACATGCAGCAGGCGCGCGAGCAGTAGGCCCGGCCCTTCTTCTTATCGCGGGAACCGACGCACTTGACGATAACAATCTCCTTTGGCACGCTTTTGTCCGAGGGCCGCAGAATCTTTCCCTCGGTAGGTCCCGAGGCGTTGACAAGGCGCTCATACTGCAAGCCCGTAATGACGTCGGGGTACTTCCCGCCGCCGTACTCTGGGTAGAGCGGGGCCCAGTCCACCAGCTCATAGCCCGTGGCGACCACGATGGCGCCGTAGGTATCGGTTATAAGCTTATCCTTATCCTCAAAGTCAATCGCTCCCAGCGGACATACGGCCTGACATACGCCGCACCTGGCCTTGCCCGACAGCTTGCGGCAGCTGTCGGGGTCGATGACCGGCTTTGCCGGCACCGCCTGCGGGAAGGGACGGAAAATCGCCGTGCGCGTACAAAGCTGCTGGTTGAATTCACTCGTGACCTTCGCGGGGCATTTCGTCTCGCACAGGCCGCAGCCGGTGCAAAGGTCGTGGTTGACATACTTTGCCTTTTGCCGTATGGTCACGTCAAAGTTGCCCACGTAGCCGCCCACGGACTCCACCGTGCTGCCCGTCATAAGCGTCACGTTCGGGTGCGCGGCGACCTCGCTCATCTTGGGCGTGCTGATGCATGCCGAGCAGTCAAGCGTCGGGAAGGTCTTGTCGAGCATGACCATATGTCCGCCTATGGAGCTCTCCTTTTCCAGCAGCGTCACCTCATACCCCGCGTCGGCTATGTCCAATGCCGCCTGTATGCCGGCGATGCCCGCGCCTATCACGAGGGCCTTTTTATGTACGGGAATGAAGCTGCTGTGCAGCGGCTTGTTCTTTGAGACCTTCGCCACAGCCATGCGCACGAGGTCTATGGCTTTTTCCGTGGCCTGCTCCCTGTCCGTGTGGACCCAGGCGCACTGCTCACGAATGTTGGCAATCTCAAGCATATATGGGTTGACCGGCGTATCCTTGAGCAGCTTTCGGAAGGTGTTCTCATGCATTCTCGGCGAACAGGATGCTATTACAATACGGTCAAGCCCGTGCTCGGCTATTGCGTCTCTCACAAGCTGCTGCCCCTGCTCTGAGCACATGTACTTATATGTCGCGGCATAGCGCACGCCCGGCAGCTTCCCCGCAGCTTCGGCCACACGCTCAACGTCCAGCGCGCCGGCTATGTTGCTGCCGCAGTGGCAGACAAAAACTCCTGTCCTGCTCATTGAAGCGTCCCTGCCTTTCTGAGTGTACGGTCCAGCCGCTTGAAGGCCGGATAAAAATGCTTCTGTAAGCCGACCTCCTTGGCCGACGCACCCATGGCCACGGCTAAAAGCTGCGTAAACTGGTACACGGGAATATCGTAGGCTGTGCCCATCTTCCGGTTTATCTCCTCCTCGCGCATGTCCAGGTTGAGGTGGCACATCGGACAGGCCGTAACTATGGCCTGCGCGCCGTTGGCCTTGGCATTGCGGAAAATACGCTCCACCAGAGGCCGTGCCGCCGCAGGTGCGTCCACCTGGTGACTGCCGCCGCAGCACTCGGTCTTAAAATCCCAGTCCACGCACTCGACGCCGGAGAGCGAGACTATCTTTTCCATCAGCTCGGGGCTCTCAATGTTCTGTACCCCCGTTATTGCGCGCGGCCGTGATGTCAGGCAGCCGTAGTAGCAGGCAACCTTAAGGCCCGTGAGCTTGCGCTCCACCGCTGCGGCACACGCGGCAAATCCTTCGTCCGTACCCAGCACATCCATAAGTGTTAGTATCTCCGCGCCAGCCTTCACCGTCACACCGGTAATCTCCTCGATGCGGGCGCGGGTTTCATCGCTTTCGCGTATCGCCGCGGTGGCTGCGAGCAGGCGTGCATAGCATGCCGCGCAGGGCACGCATATATCCAGTCCCGGCAGGCGTTTTTCCGCAATGGCGAGGTTCCGCGCCGGCAGGGCCAGAGCCTGCCATTTGCCCTTGGCATGGGCCGAGGACGCGCCGCAGCAGTTCCAGTCGGGTATCTCCATCAGCTCAAGGCCAATTTTTCGCGCCAGATACTCTATGCTCATGCGGTAGGTCACCCCCGTAGTATCCATGGAACAGCCGGGGTAATAAGCATATCTCAGCATCCTTCATCCTCCTTTTCGGCCGCGGTCAGCATACGGCGCACATGCTCGCGTTCCCTCACAGTGCGTATCTCCGGTCCCACTATGCCGTGGCGCAGCATATGCGGCACACTGCCCATATCCTGAAGCAGGTTGCCGCTGAGCAGGTTGTAGGCCCCTTCAAGAATGACCTCCTGTGACTTGCCGAAGTTTTTCACATTCTCCATAAATATGTCGTTAAACTTTCCAACCTCCGGCACGGCGCACAGCTTTATGCGCTGGGCTTCATACCTTGCGTTTTCAATAAGCGCAGGCAAATCCACATCGTTGGGGCAGCGGTCCACGCACATGTGGCAGCTTGCGCACAGCCATATCATGCGCGAGCGTACAAGCTCGTCGGCCATGCCCAGCTGCAAAAGGCGCACCGCCTGACGCGGCTGAATGTCCATTGACGCCGACATCGGGCATCCCGCCGAGCATTTGCCGCACTGATAGCAGTCGGACAGCGTCACGCCCGCGTCCGCGGCAATTTTCTCCGCCAGCGAGGCGGAATTGTCAAACTGTAATTGAGCCATTGCCTTTCACCTCCATAATAGTCCCCGCCAGTGTGCTCAGGGCTGACTTCTCCACCGAGGGAGGCAGACTCTCGAGCGCCACAAGGGCTTTTTCTCCCTCCGAGCAAAGCTCGGAGCGCGTGCGCTCCATCGCCTCTCCATCCAGCACCAGCTGCGATGCCCTTTGCACTTCCTCCGCAGTCTTGTCCCTCTTTTCCAGCAGCACGCTCAGCTCACTGCCCCGCTTTCGCGCGGCGATGAGCATCGGCAATGTAATAACGCCGCTGCGCAAATCCTGCATGGGCGCTTTTCCCGTATCCGAATCCGGCAGCCAATCGAGCAGGTCGTCCCGAATCTGGAAAGCCATCCCCAAATGCAGCCCGTATTCCCGCAGCGCACAGGAGACATCCTCCCCCGCGCCGCCGGCCACGGCTCCGGAGCGGCAGCTCTCGGCCATGAGCAGAGCTGTTTTCGCCTGTATGCGGGAAAAATATGTCTCCCGCGTCATCCAGCGCACATGAAACAGCCCCGCGCGCTGCTCCAGCTCTCCACGGCACATCTCCTGCGAAACCTGGCTGAGCGCCTCATTTATACCTGTGCCGCGGTAGACCTTCAGAAACGTCATCGCCCGCGAAAGCAGATAGTCTCCCGCGCGTACCGCTGCCGCGCCTCCGCTGCGCGCGTTTATCGTTTCCTCGCCACGCCGCCATATTGCGCCATCCACAAAATCGTCATGTATCAATGAGGCCGTGTGCATCAGCTCAAGCATACACATAAGGGGCAGTATCTCCCCTTTGCCGCCGGATAAGCGCCAGCACACCCAAGCCAGCGACGGGCGCAGGTGCTTTCCTCCCGCGCCAAGTATCCGCCTTAAATCAGCCTCAAGCCCTCCCGCTCCGGAGCACAGCGCAAGCATACATGCGCTCATCTCCTCCAGCTCTGCACCAAGCCCGTGCGCCAGCGGTCTTAACGCGGCATTGAGCTCATACGGTCTCATATAATCCGCTCCAGTCCGCGCACGAAATCACAGTAATCCTTCCAGTCACGGCATAAAACCGTATCCCTGCTTAAATACTCGGCAAAAGCGTCCGTCAGAGGCACGCTGTCCAGGTCCGACATGTGCTTTGAAAAACGTCCAAAGCAGAAGTCGCCCATGAGTGTGCACTCCTCGTCCTCCGCCCCGTGCAGATAGCGGAACAGCCAGAAGCAGGCGCACACCTCGTAAAGCTCATCCCCCGCCAGGGCACGCAGGCTTTCCAGCGGCCCCTCGGGAATTGGCGGCAGCGCGCCGTTCCAAAGCCGGCGTATTTCAGTCAATACAAATCACTCCCACGTCGGGGCACTCCTCCCCGACAAAAACGCTCTGCCGGTGACGCTCCACACCGTTTACGCTCACCGTCAGCTCAAACTCGCCGCTGTTTTTCGGCAGGCGGTCGAGCTTGAATTCTCCGAAAAAGTCCGTTATCGCGGTGGTGATAATCTCCCCTCCCATCGTCAGAACGATGTTTGCGTCCCCCATAGCCCGCTCAATACCGTCCTTTCTGGTGACTATCGCGCCGTAGATAAAAACGGTGCTGACCTTGTACATATTTCGCCCGAGCAGGCGGGGCTGGTTGTTGCCGGGCTCGAGGGGCTTCAAATGCTGCTTTGCCGACAAAACCGCAAACTCCTCGTCCGTACATTTAACCACACTCAGCGCGCGCAGGGGACAGGCCTGAACGCACCTCGGCTCATTCCAGCCCTCGTCGAGCAGGTGGGCGCACAGCGTACATTTCTGCGCGGTCTGCCGTTCCTCATTCCAGTGAATCATACCGTAGGGGCACGCCTTGACCAGCTCGCGGTTTCCCTTAGCCTTCTGCGCGTTAAGCAGGACTATGCCATCGTCGCGGTGGATAACCGCATCGGGAAAAGCCTTCTCGCAGGGTGCGTTCTGACAGTGGCGGCACATCTCGGTGACGAAAGCCACCTCCGTTATCGGTGCCCTGCCGCGCTCGTGGCGGGTGGTTTTAATCCACTTCTCCCCGTGTTTTTCCTGAGACTCTGTGTATGGCAGCCAGTCGTTGCCTATAAACTCATCCTGACAGGCGAGCTGGCAGTTAAAGCAGCCTACACACTTGTCCGCATCGAATATTATATGCATTTTTTCCATGGATTGACCAGCTCTCCTTCCCATTTTCGCACATCCACCAGACAGGAGTTGACCGACAGGCCGTGCGCCCGCGGAATTATCATTTCACTGCTGGTAAGTGTGTTTATGCAGCCGTTGACCTCCGGCGACTTGCCCGGCACACCAAGAGCGCGGAAGTCGGCGCAGGCCTCGTAGCTATGCACCACGCCGCGTGGCAGGCGCTGAGTCGTG
>CATJWA010000266.1 GCA_949744025.1 uncultured Eubacteriales bacterium | reverse complement strand
TACGGCACCGAGGTCGATTTCTGAGTTGAGCAATAAAAATCAAAGGCCGCCTTTTGGCGGCCTTTGATTTTGCCGAAAAAGCGGCCTTTTGGCCGCTTTTTTCTGTTTTTACGCTATTGCGTAATGCTTTATGTTGTACTTGTCTATCTCGTCATTGATTATATCGTAGCGCTCGGGATAGAAGGTGCCGGGGCCGCCGTAGGTTATGCTGGGAATGAAGTGGCCCCTGGAGCCGTACTCCTCGCAGCAGTGGCGCACCTCGGCGCGGATTGCCTGCTCGTCGCCGTCGATGGCGTCGTAAAGGCCGGAATCGAGTCCGCCCTGGAGAGCCATTCGTCCGTCGAGAATCTCCTGAATCTTCGCTATATTGTTCGACGGCAGAACGCCCTGCCACAAATCGACGTGGCACTCGACCATGTCCTCGACAATCGGCTCGAGATAGGAGTCGGCGTGGTGGATGACCACTATCCCCTGGTCGTGCAGATAGCCGTAAAGGCGCTTATACTGCGGCTTTATGAACTCTCTCCACATCTCGGGGCTGATGAACAGGGAGTTCTTGCTGCCCCAGTCGTCGTGGGAGAGGACGAGGTCGGGGTGGGCATTTTCCACGAGGGTTTTGAAAACCTCCATGCGGTAGTCGCCGATGCACTCGATGAGCTCGGCCATGGCCTCCGGCTCCTCGATGAGATTTATGAACAGGTCCTCAAAGCCCATGAGGAAGTGCAGGCGCTCGAAAACTCCGGTGTGCATCATAGGCATAATGAACTGCTGCTCGCGGTCCACCTCGGCGATGCGGGCGTTGTAGTCCCTCCACACGTCCTCTCCGGTGACATATTTGGCAATTTCGGGGACATGCAGGCACTCCTTCCAGCGGGTGATGTCCTTGATAACCTTGTCGTCCTCGGTCACGTGGGGCATCAGTGCCACGTAGCCGTCCGGCCACATAATCGTGGTGCCGAAGGCGTCCTTCGTAGGCTTCATGCCCATGACAAAGTCGCCCTTGCGTATGTAATTGTTGATGGGGTCGCCGGGGAGGAACGCGCCGTACTCATACTGCTTTATGAGCCTGTCGGGGTGTCCGTCCCTTTTGATTGTCTCAAGGAAATTCTGTTTCGGTGTCAGCATTGGTTTTCCTCCCTGCAAAATTCAGTATTGTAATGAGGTCCGCTAATGGCTTTTTAATAAAATACATTTTTGGATTATTATACTATACATTTTCTATCATTTCAATTAAAAAATTTATGTCGGCGCTTCAGGAAAACTTCAGGAAAGGCATAGGGGAAGCAAGAATAAAAGCGGCCTTTCGGCCGCTTTTTCAGCATTCTTCTATTCGTCCAGCTCGTCGGGGCTTATCTTGTCAATATTTACGCGGCCCTGCTTCTGGGCTACCGCTCCGGAAGCGGCGCGGAAACGGGTCCGAGACTGGCGCACCTCGTCCAGAGCCGCGCCGAGCGCGTCCTCCGTGCGGCGCAGCGCGTCGTCAACATAGGCGTTGGCCACGCGGTAGAGCTCCTTGGCCTGCGCCTCGGCTGTGCTGACAAGCTCGTTGCTGCGCAGCTTCGCCGTGCGCACTACCTCCTGCTCGTCCACCAGCTCGCGGGCCTTGTCCTCGGCGGCCTTGCGTATCGACGCGGCCTCGCGCTTGGCGGTGCCAATAAACTCGTCGCGCGCGGTTACAAGGCGCTTGGCCTCGGCAAGCTCCGCGGGGAGCTGGGCCTTCACCTCGTCGAGTATATTGAGCACCTTGTCGCGCTCTATTATGCACTTGTCATTTCCCAAGGGTACGCCCCATGCCTCGCTTATCATGGTGTACAGCATTTCCAAAAGCTGAAGGACCTCGTGTTCCATACCTTACCTCCCCTTGTTGGCTCTTTCTATAACGTCCTGCAATATCTCCACCGGCACGAATTCCCGCAGGTCCGAGCCGTATTTCGCCATCTCCTTTACCACCGTGGAGCTGAGATAGGTATACTTCTGGCTCGACGGGAGAAACACGGTTTCAAGCCTGTGGTTCATCTTGCTGTTGACCAGAGCCATCTGCACCTCAGACTCGTAATCCGACACCGCGCGCAGGCCCTTGACAATGACCGCGTGCTCATACCGCTTTGCGTATTCCGCCAGCAGGATGCTCGATGTGTCCACCCTCACGTTTTTCAGCCGGCTGACCACGCGCGTGATAAGCTCCACACGCTCGTCAAGCGTGAACATGGGCGTCTTGGCGCTGTTTACCATCACGCACACGACCACACTGTCAAATATTCCGGCAGCGCGCCTTATTATATTCAGGTGGCCAAGGGTTATGGGGTCAAAGCTCCCCGGGTAAATTGCCGTCGTCATCTTCCCTGTTTTCCTTTGTATAGACTGTCAGCTTGACCTTGCCGTAACGGTATTCCCGACCTTTGACATAGGCTCCGCCGAGCTCCGGCAAGGACGTTTCGCGCCGGGTCTCACAAATTATTATACCACCATCGGACAATATGTCAAATTCTTTCAGAATTTTTAAGGCTTCCTCCGCCAGCGCGCTGTCATACGGAGGGTCGATAAGCACAAGGTCAAAGCTTTCTCCCCTGCCCAGATAGCTCAGCGCGTCGCTGAGCACGACCTTTATATCCAGCTTGCAGTACGCCGCGTTTTCACGGATGAGCTTTACGGCGCGGCTGTCCGAGTCCACTATTACGACCTCGCCGGCGCCGCGGCTGGCCGCCTCGATTCCAAGCTGGCCCGTGCCGCCGAACAGGTCCAGCACGCGCCGGCCCTCCACGTCGAACTGCACGATATTGAACATTGCCTCCTTGACCTGGTCCGTCGTCGGGCGAATGTCCCTGCCCTCGGGCTCTTTGAGCCGGCGGCCTCTGGCGCTGCCTGTTATAACCCTCATTTCCGTTCCTCCCCGCTGCCGTGAAAATATTCATAAACCGCCCGCGCGGTATTCTTCGGCACCGCCGCCTCGAGCTCGGACAGCGGCGCGGACTTTATCGCCTTTATCGTCTTAAAACGGCGCAGCAGCTCGTTCCTTCGCTTTTCGCCCACTCCGGGGATATTGTCCAGAGTGGAATTTATCGTCCCCGAGCGCAGGGAGCGGTGGTACTCTATGGCAAATCGGTGCGTCTCCTCCTGTATGGTTCCGATAAACGCGAAAACAGCCTGATTGCCGATTATGCCTATCTCGTACCCGTCCGAGGTTATCAGCGCGCGGGTACGGTGGTGGTCGTCCTTGACCATGCCGTACACCGGCAGAACAAGGCCCAGCTCTGCGAGCACCTCCTCGGCCGCCGCAGCGTGCTGCTGGCCGCCGTCGATAAGCAGCAGGTTGGGCACCTCGGCAAACTTCTCGTCCCCGTCAAGCGCGCGGACAAAGCGGCGGCGGACCGCCTCGCGCATGGAGCCGTAGTCGTCCTGTCCGTCCGTTTCGCGGATACGGAATTTCCGGTAATCGCGCTTGAGGGGCCGGCCCCGGACAAACACGGTCATGGCCGCAACTATTCCGAAGCTGCCGGTATTGGAGATATCAAACGCCTCAATACGCTCGGGGAGGGAATCCAGGCCCAGGGTCCTTTGCAGCCACTCAAGGGTCTTGTTCCTTCTCTGCGCCGCGGTGGTTGCGCGCATGGCCTCCTCGCGGG
>CATJWA010000265.1 GCA_949744025.1 uncultured Eubacteriales bacterium | reverse complement strand
GATGCAGCCGGCCTCGTTCTGGAAGGAGATGTTGCCGCGCTCGTCGGCGTAGCTGGCCTTGAGCAGGGCTACGTCAACCTTGGGAATCTTATACAACAGACCCTCCTCGCCGCTGGCGCTGACCACTCGCCTGACAAGCTCCTCCTTCGAGCGCTCATTGAGCTTATACTGGTCGTAAACGGCGGGGTCTACATACAGGTTCAGACCCGTTTTGCTGAAAAGATTGTGCCAGCCCATTGCAGCGGCGCGTATCATGTGGCTCATCACGCCGCCGGGGAGGTTGTAGCCCTCAATCTCATTGTCCATTATGCAGCGGCAGGTGCGCTTTAAGCTGCCGAAGAAGCCCACCACGACCCGGTCCACCGCACCCTCACAGATGTAGCCCTCAACATCGCTGTTCTCGTTCCAGTCGCTGAAGCTGAAGGGGCTGTAAACCGACAGGTGGCGCGGCGAGCCCGTTTCGCGAAACCGCTTTGTCAACGCTAAGTTCAGATTAACCGGCGAAGCCACGGCGGCGAAGGAGTTTATCCATATCGTATCTCCGTCCCTGACCAGATTTATCGCGTCGTCCATTGACATTATTTTGTTAGTCATAATTATCAGCTCCTTATTCTGTATACCTTCACAGCATCGCCAGAAGTTCGTCGGTGCTCTCCGCGATAGCCGGCGCTTTGAGCTTAACAAGCTCCTGCTTCGTGCGGTAGCCCCATGCAACGCAGATACAGTCCAATCCCGCGTTTTCCGCTGTCTGCATATCTACCTCCGTGTCGCCTACGTACACCGCGTCCGCCGCGTCCGCTCCGAGCGCCTTGAGCGCGGCGAACACGCCGTCCGGCTCCGGCTTGCGCCGCCGTCCCTCGAAATCGCCGACTATCAGCTCCACGCTGTCAGAGAAAAACCGCTTTCTCAAAAGCTCGGCCGCGGTCTGGTACTTGTTGGTTACTATTGCCAGACGCCGGCCCTCCGCTTTGAGCCGTGCGAGCATTTCACAGATTCCGTCGTAAGGGCGCGTGTTGTCCTGACAGTGCTCGGCGTAAAACGCGCGGAAGTCCGCCATAATCTCCTCGTAATCAGGAGTATCAAAGCCCTGCGGCAGCGCACGGGCGACGAGCATGTTTACTCCGTTGCCGACCATGCGCTCAATGGCCCTTACGCTGTGGGTCGGGTAGCCGTGCCCAGCGATGGCATGGTTGACCGCGTCGGCAAGGTCCTGCACCGTGTACAGCAGGGTGCCGTCAAAATCAAAAATTACGGTTTTGTACCTCATTTAT
>CATJWA010000264.1 GCA_949744025.1 uncultured Eubacteriales bacterium | reverse complement strand
TCCGCCCTGCTCGCCCTCGGAGAAGATTATTTCGGGATTTATCAGCTCAATGACATAGTCCTCCGCGTCCTCTGGCACGTTGGTTTCCAGCACCAGCACGGCGCGGCGCAGCACGCCCACCTGCGGCGCGGCAAGGCCGACGCCCTCGGCCTCGGCAAGCGTTTCCGTCATATCGTCAAGCAGGCAGTGCAGGCGCTCGTTGAAGTCCGTCACCTCGCGGCAGTGCTTTGACAGGCAGGGGTCGCCCTGCTTTACTATATTTCTAAGTGCCATGTAAATCATCCTCAATCATACGGGTTCATGTCCGCGTAAAGCGACACCCCGCGAAATTCTTTTTCAGTATTGCAGTATATAAGCAGCTTGGACACAAGTGCGCGCACCTCGCGCTCCTGCGGGCAGGCCAGCGAAATTTTATAGCGGTAGCGGTTATTGACTCTGACAACCGGATAGGGGGCGGGGCCGAGAATGTTCACACCCTGCCTTGAGCTGAGCGCGCGCTGCAAAAGAGCGCGTATGCGCCTGCAGCAGTCCAGCACCAGACGCTCGTCCGCGCCCGAGGCGCTCAGGGTGATTATCTGCGTAAACGGCGGGCACTTCTGCACGCGGCGCAGCTCTATCTCCTGCCTGTAAAACGCCTCGTAGTCCTGACCGGCGGCGAAGCGTATCACCTGGTTGTCGGGCGTGAAGGTCTGGATAACCGCGCGGCCCGGGCGGCTGGCGCGGCCGCTGCGGCCTATGACCTGGGTTATCAGCGAAAAGGTCCGCTCCGCGGCGCGGTAGTCCCCGCAGTACAGGCTCTGGTCGGCCGAGAGCACGCCCACAAGCGTCACGTCGTCGAAATTCAGGCCCTTGGTCACCATCTGCGTACCTATCATTATGGGAATCCGCTCGTCACGAAAGCGTCCGAGCAGCGCGTCATGCGAGCCGGCGGCCGAGACGGTGTCCGTGTCCATGCGCAGTATCTCCGTGCCCGGAAAAAGCTCCCTGAGCCGGGTTTCAATCTTCTGCGTGCCGTCGCCCACGTAGCTGAGCTCGCCGCCGCAGTCGGGACAGCGCTCGGCCACGGTCCGGGAATAGCCGCAGTAGTGGCACATAAGGCGGCGGTTGCTGCTGTGATAGGTCAGGCTTACGCTGCAGTTCGGGCACTTGAAATTATATCCACAGTCCACGCAGGTTATAAGCTTTGAGGCGCCGCGGCGGTTGATAAACAGGATGCTCTGCT
>CATJWA010000263.1 GCA_949744025.1 uncultured Eubacteriales bacterium | reverse complement strand
GGGGCCGAAGCGGCTGCTGTCGTAGCCGCTGACTACGCCGTTGGCGCTGGCCCAGCCCACAGCGTCGACGTACCATGCGCCGGGCTGAAGGTCGGTAAAGCCGGAGGAGACGGGGGCGGAATCGTCCTCAAGGCGGTAGAGTATAGTGACAATCATTGCGCGGCTGGTGGTGAGAGCGGGGGAGAAGCAGCCGTCACCCGTGCCGTTCATCATGCCGTTATCGTATACATAGCTCACCGCGTCAAAGAACCAATCGTCCTCGGAGACGTCGGAAAACAATAGCTTTGCTGCGGAGGACGTGGGAATGAACGAGGCATTGACCTCCACGGCACTGTCTGGCATACGGAAGCTGTAAACTCCGCTGCGCTCTTGTGTGAGTGTGAGCTCATTGCCGCCGGCGTCGGTTACGCTCAGGCTGAGAAGCTCGTATCCGTCCTCGGGCGTAACGGTAAGCTGTACGCTTGCGCCGGCCTGCGCGGAGAGAAGCGAGCTCTGGACCGTGCCGTGGAGAGAGGATTGAATGCTTATGGTGCTGCGAGACGCGCTTGACGAACCTCCGCCGCTGCCGCCGCTGCTGCTGCCTGAGATGCTGCGTACACTTATGGTATCGCCGTTGGCGCCGGCTATGGGGGACAGGCTGGTGTCAAGCAGGGTGAGCTTTGCTGTCGATGGCATTGAAAAACGGTCAGTGGTGTTTGGATAGAGCGTGCCGAGCACGAGCGAGGCGCCGTCGTTTATAGGCGACAATGCGCTGAGATAAATTTTCAGGTATGTTTTCCCGTTATTAACCGTCGCGCCGACATCGGGTGAGTAGACCGACGAATCGACCGGTATAAGCCGAATGTCGGGATATTCGCCGGAAAACTCAAGCTCAAGCTGCACGGCATAGACATTCTTTGTACCGTCGAGCCCTTCGACGGTGAGGGCGTACTCACCGTCGCTGCCTGCCTTGTAACGCAGTGTGAAGGAGTCCTCGGCATGAGCTGCGAGGGCCGTTGCAAGGCACAGCATCAGCAGAGCGAGCAGGGAAAGGGAAAGCTTTTTTGTTGCTTTTGTCATCGGTTATCCTCCAATTTTATGGTGGGCAGGTCGTCCCCGCCCGGAGCGTGTGTCCAAAGGGTGTCCGAAGTGAGACGGCCGTTGGTTGTGTCGTCGGGAGCGTTTGAGCGCCACAGCTCCGCTTTGATGAGACTCGGAAGGAGATTAAGTCCGTCACAGTGGCTGCTGTCCTGAAGCTCCGCCTCTCTCTGCGCGTTGGGAACAAAGATGAAGATTCCGTCGCTTATGTCGCTGACGGCGCCGTCAGCGGGGATTTCCGCAAACATCAGGCAGTACCCGTCAAAGTAACGCTCGTCGGTATTGGTTTCGCCCTCGGCGTCGGTGGTAGTGAACAGGCCGTTTATCCGCACGTAATTATACACAGGGTCGCCGCGGTAGCTGCCGGTGATTATCAGCGTGCCGGCTTCGATTACATCGTCCGCCTGGTCACCGTAGCGGTAGTCGTCCTGCAGAATTCCGGCAGTGCAATCCTCCAAAAATTCCACGCTGTCGCCGGGATAGCTTATAAGACGTATGTTCTCAAGTGGAATGTCATCCGGTATGCCGCTGACGGTGACGGTGTCAGCGTCGTAGGTCCATATGCGCGTGTCGTCCCTGCCGGCGCCGGGCTTTTGGAAGTAGCATACATAGCTGCCGCCGTCCGCAGACTGGTTGCCCTCGCCGAAAGCACCGGAACGGGCTGTGACATCGGGCTGCCCGTCACGGGTGATGCTGACGGTAAACTCTCCGTCAGACGGCAGCTCACCGGTAAGCTTTAGGCCGGACACGGCGGTCTGCTCAGTAAAGCGAAGCTCCACGTCACCGTTGCCAAGACGCTCTATCTCATACAAATCAGGGTCTATCGTCTTGTCATAGGCTATGCGTATCTCGACGGGGTTGGACTCGGCGATAAGATTGCCAAGCGTGTCATAGGCGGCCGCCTTGTAGGTGTAGGTTCGATTGTTGGCCGAGCCTATTACATCGGTATAATATTCGCTGTCCGTGAAGTCTATGGAAACGCCGCTGCGGATTATTTCATAGCCCTGCACACTGCCGGTTATATTGGAGGCTATGCTCAGCTCTATGCTGTTTTCGGCTTTAACCTCAGCGGAGAGAGATATGGTTCCGGAGGCGGGGGACAGACCGGCAATCGCATCGCGCCGGCTCTGGTCATTGAGATACCATATGGCACGGCTCTCGGCAGGGTACCTGGCAAGACGTTCAAGCACGGCGGGACTCAGCTGCATGCCCCAGCGCTCGAAAAACTCCGTAAGGTCCTTGCCGGCAATTCCGGAGGCAGTCAGCGCAACCTTGTCATCGTAGCTGCTTGCCCCGTCAAAGTAGGAGCCGGCCTTCCAGGCCTTGAAGAAGCGGTTATAGAAGCCCATGGGGTCGTCCGCGCCGTCATAAGCGAGGTGAAGCTGCCAGTACATGCCAAGCTGCACGAACACGTTGTTCGACGCGCCGGCCATACCCTGGGCGGTTTTTGTAAATATACCGTCATATTTGCCGCTTTTCTCAAGACGGGAGGGGAAGGTATTTGCACTGCCGTCATAGGTCTGGACCATGAGTGAATAAAGGTTGTTGGTTATCTCGGCTTTGCCGAGCTTGTCCATGTTGTGCCCAATTTCGTGGGCTATGCCCCAGCCGAACAGGCTGTTTGCGTCAGCGCCGCCGGCAAGGGTGCTTATCGGACGTCCGCAGACCATGCCGCCGCAGGAGCCGTAGCCTATGCCTATATGGCTGCCGGCGGCATACATGAACGCGCCGGAGAACATCTGCATGCAGCGTATGTTCTGCCGTGACTGCATTGCGCAGTTTTCATACGTACCGTCGATGCCCTGAGTGGTCAGGCAGATGTGCATTACATCCTCCCAGGCCAGCACGTCGTTATAAAGCGTATCAACGCACGCGCTGCGGTCCTGTCCGATATTGGAGAGCACCGCCGCCGCGGGAACAGACAGAAGCACGCGGGGCAGGGACAGCTCGGTGACATTCAGGCAGTTGGTTGTTTTATTGGAGTCGTTTACGGATATTGTGCCGGAATACACATACAGCTCGTCCACGTATTTGCCGATGCGTTCGCGGCGTTCGTATTCGCTGAGCTCGTACCAGTCGGAGAGCTCAAGGCAGGGAATATCTGTAGCGCGGCGCACGTGCAGGCTTATATTCTCGGGAGCGGAGCCGGAATAGGTTACATACAGGCTGCCGCCGCGCTCCGTGCTCTGGCTTCCTATTTTCGGGACGGTGAATATATTGCGCCCGTTTTGCAGAGTTACACATTCTGATATCCATGCCGAGACCTCGGCGTTGTACTGCGTGGCATAAACCTTCACGCTTTCACCGGCGGAGATGCCCTGGGCGTATATGGTTATTTCTTCGCCGGCCTTTGCCGCAGCGCCGAGAGGCTGAAGCTCGCTGCCTCCCTGGCCGTACTGCCTGCTGTCGGCCGCTGAGCTTCTCGACTGTATACCCGAGAGTATCACGCCGCTGCTTTGCCCCTTGCTCAGGAGCTCCTTGGCAAGCTCAAGCTCGTCGGCAAGAGTGTCAAGATTCAGATAGTAGTTCCTCTCGCTGCTGTTCAGGCGCGCGGACAGCGATTCTATATCCTGTGCAGTCACGCCATCGGCCAGTCTGGTATGCAGTTCGTCGGCAAAAAGCGCGTCTATATTGCCGGGAAGGCAGCGTTCGGGGTCGTAGGTGAGAAATATCAGCTCAGACAGGCTGACGGTCGTATAACCCTTCTGCTCGAGCGCGACGCTTATTTTTATCACGTCCTGAACGGGGCCAAAGGGGAGAATGCCGAAGCGTGAGCTCGGGGCGGAATTAACATTTGCAATATTGGGCCAGGTGTGAACATCCTGTCCGGTTCCTCCGTTGTCTATGCCGCCCTTTGCGGGGTCGGGGACAAGCAGGGTGCCGGGGCCGCTTAAATCGTCGCCCGCATACCAGACGCGGACGCTGTATGCGCGCAGGTTATTGGGATACTCACCGTCAAGCCGCGGCACCCAAACGGCGCTGTACAGGTCCACGGGCTCGGTGAATGTACACACCACATGCTCGTTTCTCCACCAGTTTGCGGCGGTCCAGTGTGTTCTGTAATCGCCGTCTATGACGTTGCGCGCGGTGAAGGGGGCGTCTTCGGTGTAGGCGGAGGCAAGATAGTTGCCGGAGTCGGCAAGCCTGATATCAGATATTAATGAATTGTCGAGAACTCCCTCGGTGGGTATGCCCTCGGGACGGACATATTCCACAGCGACAGGAGTGCCGGTGTACACGCGCGACGCGGCGCTTTTTCCGACGGCATTTCCGGCGATGACGTATATGTAATACGCAGTGCCGTTTTCAAGACCGGAGATGGTGAGCGATGTGCCGGTGAGCTTACCTCCGCTTTGCGTATATGAGGATGCGGGGCTGTTGGCGCGGTCGGTATAATAAAGCTCATAATATGTGGCGTTTTTGACCGCCTTCCACGACACCTTGAGCGCGCCGTCAAGCTCGGTGATGCTGACCATGTCCGGCATATCGGGCGCCGAGGCAGGGCGGGGCGTGGCTGTTACCGCGGTACAGGGCCTGCCGCTCCAGCCGTCGGAAAGCGGGGTGACGGTGAAGCTGTACTCCGTCATATTATCAAGGCCGGTTATCTCTGCGCGCAGCTTGTCCACGGTAAGCGACTTCTTCTCGCCGCCTTCGGACCAATATTCAATCATGAAGCCGGTCACATTCGGCAGGTCTCCCCAGCGAAGGCTGACTTTGCCGTCGCCGGGCACGGCAGTGAGTCCGCGAACGGTGTCATTTGGCAGAGTGGGAGTTTCCGGGACTATGTCCTGTAAAAATCTGACTGACTCCACAACGGCGTAGTCTCCGCCGGCGGTTTTTGTTACATTGACGGTGACCTTCTTTACGGCGATACGCTTTCCGAGGTTGATGGTAATGATATTTTTGCCCGCAAGGCGCGACGTGGCGTGCACATCCTCCGGAGGAGTATTGTCAAAGGGGTAGCTGTGGGCTTCTCCGTTTTCGTCGGTGACGATTATCTCGCCGCGCATAGGGGAGGAGTCGTTGTCGGGAGAAATTACTTCAATTTCCTCAAGTCCGACGGCTTCCCTCAGAGGGATGGTCAGGCTCATCACTCCATCCTCATCCGGCTCAATGCTGACAGAAGCGTCATCGTCCGTGAACAGGGAAAGTATTTTTGAAGCGGCGTCCCCAGTCAGCGCGCTTTCATCCAGCATGGAAGGAAGCAGCTCAGTGCTGAGCACTTTGGCTCCGGACTCACTGTCGGCGGAGGCGGCCATGGTTCTGGTAATGTAGGCAAGATCAATTATGTCAATCTTGCCGTCGCCGTTGAGGTCATAGGTGGCGATGTCGTCGGGGCTTGTGCTGCCAAGCGCGCCGGACAGGGCTTGTCTGTCATATTCATCCACTGTGTCCTCGCTGCTTTTATACACGTTTCCGAGCGTAAAGCTGGCGTCTCCCGTGCCGAGAAGAACATGCTGCGAGAAACTGTCTATTGTAAGCTCCTGACGGCAGGTTACATAGCCTGTGCCTGTAAAGACGAGCTCGTAATCGCCCCGGGGCAGACCGCTGACCGTCAAGTCAAGATAGCCGGGCAGAGTGCCGCCGCCGAGCTCGCCGCCGTCAGAGTTGCGCAGAGAGACCTCGCAGAAATAATTATCCTTGGAGGTAAAGCTGCCGGGCGCGGCCATATCCGCGGTCAAAAGCGATTTTCCGCCGTACAGCAGCTCTGCTTTTATTTCCCGCTCCCGCAGCTCTGAAAGGTTTTGGGGATAGTCTATGCGCATGGTTGCCGAAATGCTGCCGGTCAACGGGAGCGTTTCGGATACGGCTGTCCCGTTCGGCGGTGCGGCATTGGCCGGCGCAGCGAGCGAAAAAAGCATAAGCGCGCAGAGCGCGGCGGACATTATTCTGACATGAGCTTTCATTTTTCGGTTCCTTTCCATAACATGGGATTGCATATAACAGCATGCACAAAATATGGACTTAATTTACGAATCACGGTTATACGGACTTCCTTTTTGGACATGCGTGAGTATTTGATAGTTTATCAAATTATGTCAACTTTGACAACCGTTTACATAGATTTATTTTGCCGATATTTCAGCTTGTTTTTTGTAAATAAAGCACAGTCAGCTCAAGCATCCATTTTTTTGTACTGCGGACCGATATTTATCTATTGCGGATTCCGGGAAAACATAGTATAATAACTCAGGATTATGATTTAATGGCGCTATTATCCGCCTGACGGAACAGACAAGGCTTTTCACATAAATGCGCAAGAGGGTGATATACATGGCGAAGGCTCAGGAATATAAGCAGAAGATACTTATAGCGGATGATTCGGAGATGAACCGTTCCATCCTTATGGACATGCTCGAGGATGCCTATGAGATAATAGAGGCGGAGGACGGAAATGAAGCTGTACGCATATTAAGCCAGCACTCAGAGGAGATTGATCTTGTCCTGCTCGACATAGTCATGCCGAATATGGACGGCTTTGGCGTACTGGATGTAATGAATCAGAACCGCTGGATAGAAGATATTCCGGTTATCATGATTTCCGCCGAGAGCGCGCCGGCGAACATTGAGCGGGCATACAACCTTGGAGTGACGGATTTTATTAGCCGGCCCTTTGACGCGCTGATTGTTCACAGGCGAGTGGTAAACACCATATTGCTGTACGCCAAGCAGAAGAAGCTTATTGGACTTGTGGCAGACCAGGTGTACGAAAAAGAGCAGCAGAGCAGCCTGATGATAGACATACTCAGCCACATTGTCGAGTTCAGAAACGGCGAGAGCGGCCAGCACGTGCCGCATGTGCGCACGCTGACGGAGCTGCTGTTGCGCCGGCTGTCGCAAAACAGCGACCAGTACGATTTCTCCCGAGCGGAAATAAGCATGATAGGGACGGCCTCGGCCCTGCACGATATAGGCAAGATAGCGATTGCCGAGGAGGTCCTTAACAAGCCGGGCAAGCTCACGGACGAGGAATATGAGATAATGAAAACGCACTCAATGATAGGTGCGAACATGCTCAAGGACCTGCCGATACACCAGAATGAGCCGCTGGTAAAGACTGCCTATGAGATTTGCCGCTGGCACCATGAGCGTTATGACGGCGGAGGCTATCCGGACGGCCTGCGCGGGGATGATATACCGATTTCTGCGCAGATTGTCGCATTGGCGGACGTGTACGACGCGCTGACGAGCGAGCGGGTGTACAAAAAGGCTATTCCGCACGATACGGCAGTGGAAATGATAACACAGGGGAAGTGCGGCTGCTTTAATCCGATGCTGCTGCGCTGCCTGCTGGATGTGGCCGACTGTATACAGGAGGAGATGAATAAGGCATCCTACAGAGTCAGCCGCAGCGACCTTCAGTTTGTTGCCGAGGAGATGCTAAAGCACGAGGAGCTGTCGGCGTCTGACCGGACTCTGCGTCTGCTTGAGCACGAGAGGATGAAATACAGCTTCTTTGCCTCGCTGACAGAGGAGATACAATTTGAATATACGCTCTCTCCGCCGATGCTCACGCTCTCAAGCTGGGGAGCAAACAAGCTTGGCCTTCCGGAGATAATAATGGACCCGATAAACGACCAGAAGGCAGTCGGTGTCCTTGGGCTCAAGGAGATACACGCTTTCTCTGCCGAGCTGCGCAGCACCACGCCGGAGAGGCCGGTGGTTGAACATGAGTGCAAGATGAATGTTGACGGCAGGGAGCGCTGGTACAGAATAATCGGACGCGCGACATGGTCGGACGACGAGCCGCCGCGCTACATAGGCTCCATAGGCAAGGCGATAGACATCCATGACTCGCGCATGAAAATGAGCGACCTTGAGCAGATGGCCTCGCACGACACTCTGACGGGACTGCTCAACCACGCCTACGCAAAAAAACAGATACACGACAGAATAAAGAGCCGGCCGCAGGGCAAGTTCGCTCTTGCTATAGTGGACATGGACCACTTCAAGGCGGCAAACGACAATTACGGCCATATTTTCGGCGACCGTGTGCTTGAGTACATGGCGGATAACCTGCGCAAAAGCGTGCGCGGCGGAGACATTGTCGCTCGTGTTGGCGGAGACGAATTCCTTATTTTCATGGAATATAAAGAGGATATTGAGCACGCGCTTGAACGAATTTTCAATAAGCTGTCCGGACAGTATGAGGACTTCAAAATTTCCGTGAGCGTTGGCGCCGCACTTACCGAGAAGGTGGGCACGGACTATGAGACGCTGTTCCACGCGGCGGATCAGGCTTTGTATTCATCCAAGCAATCCGGCCGCGGGCGGCTACATTTTTTCAGCGAGTCGATGAACGGCGTACTTACGGAGATTTCGCCTATAGACAGCGAGGGCATGTGACGACAAATCTAAGGAAAGCAGATAAAGGAGGCAAAAAAATGAGCTTGAAGGATTGCTATAATGCTCTTGAGGGAGACTTCGATGAGGTGCTGGGGCGTTTGCGCAGCGAACGTATGATTCAGAAATTCGTACTTAAATTTCTGGATGACGCCAGCTTTGAAAATCTTTGCACGGCGCTGAAGGACGGCAACGGCGATGAGGCTTTCCGCGCCGCGCACACCATAAAGGGTGTGTGCCAGAATCTCAGCTTCACCAAGCTCGGCAAATCAAGCAGCGAGCTGACAGAGGCTCTGCGCGGCGGCTTCAATCCGCATGCGGAGAGCTTGGCAGAGCAGGTAAAAAACGATTATCAGCAGACTGTTGCCGCCATCCGTGAGTTTAAGTCGGAAGTCGACGCGTAGAGGAGATGCGAAAGCCGCAGATGGACGCATGGTACGCATACCCCAAAAAGCTGTGGAGATGAGAATTTATATGAAAATGAGCAATAAGACGACGCGGTTTTTGAAGATAAGCCTAATTCTCATCATACTTCTCTGCGTTGTAATTTTTGTTTTTCTGGCCTCAACAATGAGCCAACAAAGCAGAGAGACAATAACCGATGTCGGAAGCATATACATGACCGGCATGAACGAGCGAATCACCATACATTACTCGACGACGATAAACTACTGGCTGTCGGTTGTAGATGACATAATTGATACGTCTGAGAGCGAAGCAGATTATGATATGCTGCGCGAGGCGCTTGCAAGCAGTGCGAGAATGAGGGATGTTGAATGTCTTGGCTTTTGCTCGGCGGACGGCCAGTTTGATATGCTGGGAGGAAGTGAAATCAACATAACGGACCCTGAGCCGTTTCTGGAGTCTTTAAGCCGTGGTGAAAACAAAGTTGCAGTTGGGACCGACGAAGCGGGAAACGACATTATTCTGCTTGGAATCTCAGGCAGCTACCCGATGTCCAACGGCGAGAGAAGCGTCGGCCTGGTGGCAGGACTGATGATGGATTATTTCAAGTCCATATTGGCTCTGGACAGGGATGACAGCTCGCTTGTATACTCTCATGTCGTGCGCAGGGACGGCAGCTTTGTCATACGCAGCGCCGATACGGAGCTCGGCAATTATTTTGACCGCATACGCGAGCTGTACGATAATGCAGGAGCGAAGGACCCGGAACGGTGCATTTCCGAGCTGTCGAGCGCCATGGAGCTTGATGAGCCTTATTCCGCGGTGCTGGAGCTTGGGCCGGAAATGATGCATCTGTACTGCACCAGTCTGCCTCATTCGGAGTGGTATCTTGTTACGGTTATGCCATATGGAGAGCTGGACGAGCTTGTTCGGAATACGAGCAGCCAATGGGGATATATGACGCTGTTCTGCTGCGGAGTAATACTGCTGGCTCTGCTGCTTGTGTTTGCCAAGTATTTCAGCCTGACGAGGAAACAGATGAGCGCTCTTGAGGAGGCCAAGGCGTCTGCGGAGCACGCCAGCCGTGCCAAAAGTGAGTTCCTGTCAAACATGAGCCACGATATCCGTACGCCTATGAATGCAATAGTCGGAATGACGGCCATTGCCACAACGAATATTGAGGACACTCAGCAGGTTCAGAATTGTCTGAAGAAGATTACGCTTTCCAGCAAGCATCTTTTGGGGCTGATAAACGATGTCCTTGACATGTCCAAGATTGAGAGCGGAAAGCTGACGCTGAGCTTGGACCGCCTGTCTCTGCGTGAGGTTATGGACAGCGTTGTGAGTATAGTACAGCCGCAGGTGAAAGCGAAAAAGCAGCGCTTTGACGTGTCGATACATGACGTGACGGATGAAAACGTTTACTGTGACGGTGTGCGTCTGAATCAGGTGATAATTAACCTGCTGTCAAATGCGATGAAGTTCACACCGGAGGGAGGAGCTATCCGCGTAAGTCTGAGCGAGGAGCCCTCTCCGATAGGAGACACGCATATTCGCGTTCATCTGGTCGTTGAAGACAACGGAATAGGCATGACAAAGGAATTTAAGGAGAAGATTTTCGTCTCCTTCACAAGGGAAGACAATGCCCGGGTGCAGAAAACTGAGGGCACCGGCCTTGGCATGGCTATAACCAAGTATATAGTTGACGCTATGGGCGGCAGCATAACTGTTGACAGCGAGCAGGGCAAGGGCAGCCGTTTCCACGTGGTTATAGATATGGAAAAGGCCGAGGGCACGGAAGAGGAAATGCTGCTGCCTGATTGGAACATGCTCGTTGTAGACGACGACAGGCAGGTGTGCGAAAGCGCTGTGGAGGCACTTAAGTCCATAGGTGTAAATGCGGAGTGGACGCTTGACGGCGAAAGCGCTGTTGAAATGGTGAAAAAACGCCATGAAAGGCGCAATGATTATCATATTATTCTGCTTGACTGGAAGCTGCCGGGCATGGATGGTATAGAAACGGCAAGTGAAATCCGCCGCTGTATGGATGAGGATATTCCAATACTCTTAATTTCCGCATATGACTGGAGTGACATTGAGAGCAAGGCCCGTGCTGTGGGTGTGAGCGGTTTTATTTCCAAACCGCTGTTTAAGTCAACACTGTTTTGTGGACTACGCCGCTTTGCCTCGAACGACAGCGATAAGGACGCTGAGCCGGTAATATCGGAAAGCACACTCACGGGACGGCGCATATTGCTTGCCGAGGACAATGACATTAACTGGGAGATAGCGGAGGAGCTTCTGTCAGAGATAGGCATGGTCCTGGAGCGAGCGGAAAACGGACAGATATGTGTAGATAAATTCAGTGCGGAAAAGCCTAATTACTACGATGCAATACTCATGGATATACGTATGCCGGTGATGACGGGTTATGAGGCCACGCGCGCCATTCGCGCGCTTGACCGCGAGGATGCGCGTGAGATACCCATAATAGCCATGACCGCGGATGCATTCTCCGATGATATTAAAAAGTGCATTGAATGTGGTATGAATGCGCACATCGCAAAGCCGATAGATATTCAGGAGATAGTCGCTAAGCTGGGTAAGTTTTTGGAGTGAAAACGAAAAACAAATGTCCTGCGAACTTTCGCAGGACATTTGTTTTTTCAGAAGTCTAAATTGACTACAACGCCCCGTTCACGGACGTGCCCGCGAGCCACTGGGCAGCCGGCTACATCGCCTACTGCGCACAGCGCGGCATCATCAACGGCATGGGCGACGGCACCTTCGCGCCTGACAGCCCCGTAACGGGCCTGCAGTT
>CATJWA010000262.1 GCA_949744025.1 uncultured Eubacteriales bacterium | reverse complement strand
TCGTCGAGCAGCTCGAAGTCCTTGCCGGCGAGACTGCCCGCCGTATAGTGCAGCACCGCGAAGCAGGTTTTCGCGCCGCGGAAGAAGCCCACCGCGTCCGTGTCGGCAAAGGCGGTTGCTATAACGCGCTGGCGGTTGCTCAGGTTCTCCACCGCGCGCAGGCGGTCGCGGTACTGCGCGGCCAGCTCGAATTTAAGCTCTGCGGACGCCTGATTCATCTGCTCGGTAAGCTGTCTTGCAAGCTCCGCGGACTTGCCCGAAAGGATGAGCTGCGCCTGCTCAACCGCAGCGGCGTAGCCCTCCGGCGGCGTGTCAGGCAGGCAGTAGCCCGCGCACGCGCCCATGTGGTAGTTCAGGCAGGGGCGCTCCTTGCCGATGTCGCGCGGAAATTTTCTCTGGCAGGTGGGCAGCCTGAGCGCCTTGCAAACGGTGTCTATTATCCCGCGCGTTGCTCCCCTGCCGCCGAAGGGTCCGAAATATTTGGCACCGTCGCGCGCGGTTTTGCTCGCGATTGTGAAGCGCGGGTACGCCGATTTTACGTCCAGGCGCACGAAGGGATAGCCCTTGTCGTCGCGCAGGAGGATGTTGTAATGCGGCATGTGGCGCTTTATCAGAGAGTTTTCCAGCATCAGCGCCTCAAACTCCGACGCGGCGACGATAACGTCAAAATCCGCGACCTTGTCCACCATCGCCTGAACCTTCGGCAGATGCTCGCCGCGGAAATAGCTTGTCACGCGGTTTTTCAGCTTCTTGGCCTTGCCGACGTAAATGACCTCGCCGCGGGCGTCCTTCATGATATACACTCCCGGCAGCAGCGGCAGCCTATTCGCTTTTTCACGCAACTTTTCAATCATCACAAGTCCTCCGCCGCCCACAATAAAACATAAGGGCGTGTTTTCAACACGCCCTTGTATTTTTGCCCCTGCCAGACCTTATTCGGCTCCGGCAAACTCGGAATTGACCAGCTCGGCAAGCGTATCAACCGCCTGCTGCTCGTCCACGCCCTCTGCCACGATGTCAATTTCAGTGCCGCGGGTGATTCCCATGGACAGGACTCCAAGAAGGCTTTTAGCGTTTACCTTGCGGTCATTTTTCTCCACGGAGATACTGCACTTGAACTCGTTCGCTTTCTGGATGAAGAAGGTCGCGGGTCTTGCGTGCAGGCCTACCTGGTTGGTTATTGTAACGTGCTTAACGACCATTTCCGCCACTCCTTGTCACAGTTTAGATAGATGTATTTTAGCAAAACATGATTGCATCGTCAACACATTAATTAAGTTTTGTCGTTTTTTACAGATTAGGCTGGGCGCTGAAAAAGCTTTTATTTCAGTTCCACAACAGTAACTCCCGTTTCTCCCTCGCCATAGCGGCCCAGGCGGAAGCTTTTCACTGCGCCAATGCGCCGCAGCGACTGCTGCACCGCCGCGCGCAGGGCTCCGGTGCCCTTGCCGTGGATTATCGTCACTGTTTTGAGTTTAGCCAGACAGGCGCTGTCAATATACCTCTCCATGACCGGTATTGCCTCGTCGGTCATCATTCCGCGCAGGTCAAGCTCCGCCGGCACGGCGGCTGTGCGCAGCGCGGCCGCACTTTTTTCGGCAAGCTTTACCTCCACCTTCTGCCCTTCCAAAAGCAGCACCTCGTCCTCGCGGGCGCTGACCTTCATTATGCCTGCCTGGAGCTGTAAAATTCTGTCCGGCGAGACAGACAGCACAGTGGCCTTGACGCCCATGGAGCGTATCTCCACCGTGTCTCCTGCCTCGATGGCGCGGGCGGATTTCTTCTCCGGCTCGGCCGGCTCGGTCTGCGCCATGCGCTCGTCGGCCTCGTTGAGACTGCGGCGCAGGGCCGCGCGGGCCTCGTTTACCCTCCGGTGGTCGGCCTCGGTGGACTCGAGGCGGCGGATACGGTCGAGCTCGTCGAACACGGCCTCGGCCTGACGGCGCGCGTCGTCTATTATATCCTGCGCTTCGCGCCGGGCCTTCTGCTCGGCCTTCTCCAAACGCACCGTCAGCTCCGCCTTCAACCGCGCGGACTGCTTTTCGTTCTCCTCGGCCTGACGCAGGCGCTTCGTCGTCTCGAGACGGTCCTTTTCCATGAGCTGGCGCTGGTACTCGAGCTTTTCGAGCACCTCCTCCATGCTCGCGCTCTCGGCTCCCACGCGGCTTTTCGCGTCGGCGATTATCTCCTCAGGCAGACCGAGATGGCGTGAAATCTCAAAGGCGTTGGATTTGCCGGGCACGCCGGTGAGCAGGCGGTAGGTCGGCTTGAGCGTCTCCACGTCAAACTCGCAGCAGGCGTTTTGAACTCCCTTCTGGGTGGTGGCGTACACCTTCAGCTCGGCGTAGTGCGTCGTGGCGGCTATCATTGCCCCGCGGGAGCGGGCGCTTTCTATTATGGAGATGGCAAGCGCCGCGCCCTCGGTCGGGTCCGTGCCCGCGCCGAGCTCGTCGAACAGCAGAAGCGTGTTCTCCCCGCAGCACTCCAGCAGCTGCACTATGTTCGTCATGTGGGCCGAGAAGGTGGACAGGCTCTGCTCGATGCTCTGCTCGTCGCCAATGTCGGCCAGCACACGCTCAAAGGCCGGCACACAGCTTCCGTCCGCGGCGGGGATGTGCAGCCCGCACATCCCCATGAGCGCGAGCAGGCCCATTGTCTTTATCGACACGGTTTTGCCGCCTGTGTTCGGTCCGGTTATCACCAGCGTGTCGTAGTCCGAGCCTATGTGCACGTCTATGGGCACGGCCGTCTCCTTTGCCAGCAGCGGGTGCCGCGCGCGCTTCAAGGTCAGCTCTCCGGCTGAAAACTCCGGCTCCATGCAGTCGAGCCTGTAGCTGAGTTTGGCCCGGGCAAATACGGCGTCGAGCTCGCACAGCACGGCAAAGTCGGTCGATATGTCGTCCCGATATTCCGCACACTCGGCAGACAGCTCCATAAGGATGCGCTCAATCTCCTGCTTTTCCTTTGCCTTGAGCTCGCGTATCTCGTTATTGGCCTTCACGGCCGCCATGGGCTCTATGAACACCGTTGCGCCGGAGGAGGATATATCGTGCACAAGGCCCGGAATATCCCCCTTGCGCTCGGCCTTGACGGGTACGACATAGCGGTCCGAGCGCGTGGTAATGATAGGCTCCTGAAGGGCCTTGGCGTAGCCGGGAGAGGAAATGATTTTTTGCAGCGACTCGCGCACGCGCGCCGCCGCGGCGCGCATTTTTCTCCGGATGTCCGCAAGCTCGCGGCTGGCCAGGTCGGCTATTTCGTCCTCGCCGCTTATGCTCGTGCTTATCTTTTCCTCAAGGTATTTGTTCGCGGTCAGGGAGTTGAACAGATAGTCCACGTCGTTTCTCCCTCCGCGCTCGCCCTTGCCGTAGCTGAGCGCGCCCCGTGCGCAGGCAAGCACGCCGGATATGTCCAGCAGCTCGCGCGTGTTGAGCATTCCGCCCATGTCCGCGCGGGCAAGCGAAGATCTCACGTCCTTCACACCCGAGAACGAAGGGCTGCCGCGCAGGACCATCATCTCCTTTGCCGCCGAGGTCTGTCCCTGGCGGCGGCGCATCTCGTACACCGTGTCCGCCGGACGCAGAGCCGCGCACAGCTCCTTCGCCGGCGCGCTCACCGCCTCCGAGGCAAGCATCTCCAGCACCTGCGGCAGCTCAAGGGTGCGCATTGATTTCTCGTAAAGCTCCGATGTATCCATAAGTAAATTCCCCTGTAAACTCAATTTCTGTCTTTTCTGATGCCAAACTTCATCAAGGAGCAGGCTTCGCCTCTCATTTAACGCTTTTCCAGTAGTCCAGCGCGGCAAAGCCGCGCTCTAACTGCGCGGACATGTACGCCTGCGTCACACCGGCGAGCTGCTTTTCGCTCTCGGCGGGCATGGCGAAGGAAAAAATCCGCTTCGGCTCCGCGGTTATTATATAGCGCATCGCTTCAAGCGTCTCCGCGCTCAGCGGCAGGGACACTCCCCTGTCCTCCGGAACACAGCCGCGGCAGTGCAGCACGCCCCCCCTGAGCGAGAGCAGCGCGTCCCCCGGCTTGTCCGCGCCGCACACCGCGCAGGCGAAAACATCCGGCTCAAAGCCGGCCAGACACATAAGGCGAAGCTCAAACGCCGTTTTGATATGCTCAGGCGCATACAGCCCGCGGCTGAGCGCGTACAGGCTGTTTAAGCCTAATTGCAGTATCTCGGGATTTGGGCTGTCCTCATCCGACACCGCCTCAAGCGCCTCGGCGAAGTAGCTGCCCAGCGCCAGCAACGCAAGGTCTGAGCGCAGCGCAAGAAACTGCTCTACCGTCTCTGCCTCGTTCACGCTCCAGCGTCCGCGGCTGCCGAAAAGCGTCAGCTCCGAATAGCACAGCGCCTGGCAGGCCGCGCCGTAACGGCAGCTTTTTCTAAGCGCGCCGCGGGCCCTGACCGTCAGCTTGCCGTCCCCGGGGGTGAGCACCGTGAGTATCTTGTCCGCTTCCTTATATTTCACCTCGCGCAGAATCAGCGCGTTTGTGGTTTTGAACATTTATGTAAGCTCCGCCTCCCCTCAAAGCGAGACGCCTCCGCTATGAGGCTTCTCCGGCTTCGCGGCCTGCTTTTTTTCCTGCTTTTTCTTCTCCTCGCCAGCCCGGCACAGCAGATAGCTCACCGGATCGCCTGTGTCAAGAAATACGCTCCAATGCTCCTTGTCCATACCATCCGCCTCCTGAGACTATTTTGCCTCGCGGCGGGCGAATTTATAGTTGGAAAAATCTATTCCGTATACCCAAAGTTTCTAAGCTGAGCCGCACTCTCCCGCCAGTTTTCCTTTACCTTCACCCAGGTCTGCAAAAACACCTTCGTGCCCATGAACTTTTCGATGTCGTGCCTTGCCAGCTCGCCCACGCGCTTGAGCATGGCGCCGTGCTTGCCGATAATTATCCCCTTGTGGCTGGTCTTTTCGCAGTAAATGGTCACGTCCAGGTCGATAATTCCGCTCTCCTCCCGCTCGGAAAAGCGGGTTACCTCCACGGCCGTACCGTGAGGAATCTCGCGCTCAAGGCACATAAGCAGCTTCTCGCGTACTATTTCCGCGCATATCTGCCGCTCCGGCTGGTCGGTTATCATGTCGTCGGGAAAAAGATGCGGACCCGGCTTGGCATATGAGTCCATCACTCGCATAAGCTCGTCCAGCCCGTCATTTTTCTTCGCCGACACCGGTATCACCGCGTCGAAATCAAATGTCTCGGAGTACGCCGCAATGACGGCCAAAAGCGTCTCCTTTTCCACCGTGTCAATCTTGTTTATCACCAGCACCGCGGGGCAGCCGACGGATTTTATGCGCTCGATGAGCTCCCTCTCCTGCGCTCCCACGTTCGCTATGGGCTCTACCACAAGCAAAATCAAATCTACGTCGGGCATGCTCTCGCGCACCTGGGCAACCATATAGTCCCCCAGGCGGTTGCGCGGCTTGTGAAAGCCGGGCGTGTCCATGATTATAAGCTGAGTTTCCCCGCGCGCCGCTATGCCGGTTATGCGGTTTCGCGTCGTCTGCGCCTTGCTTGAGACTATGGCTATCTTCTCGCCGACAAAAGCGTTCGTCAGCGTGGACTTACCCACGTTCGGCCGGCCGCATATGGTTATCATCGCCGTTTTCTCTGTCATATGTGCATTCTCCATTTCCTCTCCCCGCTCATTCGCGCGCAAGGTTCAGCGCGCTCATAACCGCCTCCTCGCGCGAGCGCATGAGCGTCTTTTGCTCTCCCTCGTCCACGTGGTCGTAGCCGAGCAGGTGCAGCGTCGAGTGTACAGCAAGGTAGCTCACCTCGCGCGCAAAGCTGTGGCCGAATTCCTCAGCCTGCGACTGACACCGCTCGAGCGAGAGAACCATGTCACCGAGCAGCACGGCCTCGTTTTCGTAGTCGTACTCGCACGCGTCAGGGTCGAAGCGCCCCGGCTCAAGCTCGCCCAGGGGGAAGGACAGCACGTCGGTCGCGCTGTCCACGCCGCGCTGCGCAAGATTTATCTCATGTATTCCCGCGTCGTTCGTCAGCAGTACGTTCACCGTGCAGTCACAGTCCACTCCCTGCTCCCGCAGCGCGGCTTTGACCGCCCTTGTTATCAGCCTGCCCGCCTCAGGAAAGCCGAGGCCGCGTTTTTCACGCGAAATTGATATTCTGTGCATCCCTTACCCGTTCTTTCTTTTGTAGGTATTGCGCCTTACCGGCTTTGCCGGCCTGTCCGGCGGCGCGGCGTGCTTCTCATACGCCTCGATTATCCGCTGCACCAGCACATGGCGCACCACGTCCGCGGCCGAAAGGCGGCAAATTTTGATATCCTCTATACCGTCGAGCACGCGCATGGCCTCCTTCAGCCCGCTGGGCTTGTCCGAGGGCAGGTCAATCTGCGTCACGTCTCCGGTTATCACCATTTTCGAGCCGAAGCCCATGCGGGTTAAAAACATCTTCATCTGCTCGCGGGAGGTGTTTTGCGCCTCGTCGAGAATTATGAAGCTGTCATCCAGCGTGCGGCCGCGCATGTAGGCCAGGGGGGCAACCTCAATGTTGCCGCGCTCGAGGTATTTGTTGTAGGTTTCCGCGCCGAGCATATCGAAAAGCGCGTCGTACAGCGGACGCAGATATGGGTCAACCTTGCTTTGAAGGTCCCCCGGCAGGAAGCCGAGCCGCTCGCCGGCCTCCACGGCCGGGCGGGTGAGGATTATGCGGTTGACCTCCCTGGCACGGAAAGCCGCCACCGCCGCGGCTACGGCAAGATAGGTCTTGCCCGTGCCGGCGGGGCCTATGCCGAGCGTGACCGTGTTTTCGCGCATGGCCTCGCAGTATTTTTTCTGTCCCAGGGTCTTGGCCTTTACGGGCTTGCCCTTGGCCGTGACGCAGATAACGTCGTCGGTCAGCCCGCCTATGTCCGTCTCCCTGCCCTCACGCACCAGCCCCAGAATATAACGCACGTTCTGCGCGTCTATACTCTCGCCCTTCGCCGCGAGAGACAGCAGGCCGTTTATCGCCTTCTCCGCGTGCATCACGGCCTCCGCCTCGCCGGATATGCGAAGCTCTGATTCTCTGTCCGAGACCGACACGCCAAGCTCAGTCTCAATTATGCGCAGGTTCTGGTCGAATGAGCCGAAAACGCTGATAATGTTCTCTATCCTGTCAACCTCTATCGTTCGTTCTGTCATTTATCTTAAATCCCTTCAATGGTATCCGGCTCCGCCTCCGGGAGCGGCTCAGTCTCCTTCCTGACGGAAACGCCTATTGATTCTTCACATTCTGCTCTCAGACACACGCTTATTATATCCCCATCCTGGCTGCGTGAAAAGCTCTCGTAAATTATTTTTCCTCCGTTCGTCTCCTCCAGGAGCCTCCGGTGCAGCTCCTGCTCGAGCAGCAGGCGCTGCTGATACGCGTCCGTCTGCACGCTCTCACGCTCATAAAACACGCTGCGCTCGCGCACAAGGCTAACCGGCAGGGAAAAAAGCCCCTCAACCTCCATTTTGTATTCCGTGTAGATTTTATCACAATCAGAGTCGGAAATGCTACTGTTTCCGTAAAAATTTATGCGATTATTGCCTATAACAAGTGCCCAGCGGTCTTTTTCCTCGCCCGTATAGCTCTTTTGCTCCTGCACGGAGGGGCTTACAGCGGTTAATTCGTAATAGGTCCGCGCCGTCACCTCACCGTAGGCATGCACTCCGCGCACGCCGCCCGTGATGTCCTCCACCGCTCCGGAAATGAGAAGCTGTCCGCGGGAAACGGCCTGCCCGCGCCGCACCTGCGCGCTGCCGGCCAGAGCGCGCACCTCCACGATAAAGCCCTCCTTCCCCGCAAAAATATCGAAGGGCTCGTCGTTGTCTATCATCTCCGGCTTTTGTATCCGCTCTCGCACTATCACCTCGGCGCGGCTGCCGCGGACGTTCACCGTCAGCCAGGACAGCTCCGGAAGCTGCGCAAGCACGCGGCTGCGTATGCTGTCGCTGGTGAAGTCCGGCCAGAAGCTGCCCAGGCCGACGCCGCACCGCTCGAGCGCGTCGAGTATCTCTCCAGTGCTCACGGTCTCGTTGCCAGTGACCTCTATCTCCCATATGTAAGCCCGCGACACAAACAGAATCCCAAGCGCGCATACCGCCAGCACAAAGGCCGTGAGCCTGTGCCGGAGCTTTCTTCCCATGGCCGCCGCGCCCGCGTCAGCCTCCTCGCTGAGCGTGCACATACATTTCTGCGCCAGCGAATGCACCTGGCGCAGCCGCCTGTAGGGCACCGTCAGGCGCAGCGTAACGGGGTCCACCGGCACGGCTGAGATTATCTCAATTCCCGCCGCCGCGCAGGCGTTGAGCAGCGCCTCCGGCATCGCCCCGCTGACCGTCACGCAGGCGCGCGAACGTATCCTGTTGAAAAATCCGTACATATCCTGTCACTCCCCATGTTGAAAAAGCCTCGCAGCGAACCCCTGCAACAGCGAAAAACAGGCTTTTCCTGTTTTTCGCTATTCCAGGTCAACTCCGAATATAGTTCCGCTTATTATCAGAATCTCGCTGTCCATCGCCCGCAGCAGAAGCCCTTCACCGCGCACACGCACGTGGAAGCGTCCGGCGCCGACCTCTATGAGCGTGTCGGAATACTCCAGCAGACCCCTGTGGTTTTCTATAATTACGCGGCTGGCGCCCGTCACGGTTATTTTGGGCGCGCCCGCCGCCGTCTCCGCCGGCAGGTCGAACCGCTCGGCCAGCTCATCTATCCACCTTGGCATTTTCCTCTACCTCCCCGCGCCCTGAGCGCCTCTACCGGACATCTTATGCGCTCAAAGACAAGTTTACGCCAGCTTTGACATATCCTTTGTACAAAGCGGCATTTTAAGGTGGTGCAAAAGGTGCAAAACATTAAGGTAAAAAAATACGCGGGCTTCTGGCTGTCCTGCTCGGCCGCGATTGCCGGGCTGGGAGCGCTTGCCCTCGCTCCAGCGGCCGCGGCGGAGAGCGTCAGGCACGGACTTGAGCTGTGCTCGTCGGTCATCGTTCCCTCGCTGCTGCCCTTCTTCGTGCTGTCAGGGCTTGTCTCCGCGCTGGGACTGCCTCAGCTTCTGGCACGCGCGGCGGAGAGGCCCATGCGCACGCTTTTCGGGGTTTCGGGACTGGGCTGTGTTCCCTTTGTGCTGGGGCTGACGGGAGGCTATCCCGTAGGCGCGGGCGCCGTGGCGGGGCTTGTACGCTCCGGGGAGCTGAGCGCACGGGAGGGCGAGCGGCTGCTGCCCTTCTGCAACAACACCGGCCCCGCCTTTATCCTCGGCGCGGCGGGCTCGGGGGTATTCGGCAGCTCGGCGTGCGGCGTGGTTTTGTATCTCAGCCATGTTCTCGCGGCCGTTACCGTCGGCGTGGTCTTTTCCCATGGGCGCAGGGGCGCGGCCGTCACGGCGCCGCACGGGGAGCTTCAGGTCCGCTCCTTTGCCGCGGCGCTGTCGGACAGCGTAAAAAACGCCGTCAGCTCAACGCTGAACGTCTGCGGCTTTGTACTGTTTTTCTGCGTCGTGACCGGACTGCTTGAGCGCGCGGGGATTTTCTCAGCCGCGGCAGGAGAGCTTTCCGCGCGCAGCGGCGCGGGGCTCACCTTCTGCCGCGCGCTGCTCACCGGCCTGCTTGAATTGGGAGGCGGCATAGGAGCGATGAGCGGCCTTGCCCCCACGCCGGCGAATCTGGCGCTGTGCTCGTTCCTTCTCGGCTTCGGCGGACTGAGCGTTCACTGCCAGACCCTGTCAGTGCTTGAGGGCACAGACATGAAATGCGCCCGGCATTTCGCCGGACGCATTCTCCACGGACTTGTCTCCGCCCTGTTCACTTTTGTCACAGCCGCAGTTATTCTCTGACCTATGCTCCCGCAAAGCGGAAAACTATGCCCGCGGCCGCGGAAAGCGCGATGAAGATTATCGGGTGCAGATTTTTTGTGGGCTTCACCAGGTTCGTGAGCACCCACACAGCCGCGAAAAGCACAAGGCCCTTCACGCTCACAAGCTGGGCAAGCTCGCCCGTGAGCTTATATGCCTCGACATCAAAAAGACACAACAGCATAACCGACACACCAGCTGCAGTGATAAGCCCGGCAGAAGCCGGACGTATGCCGTAGAACACGCGCTCTACATAGCGGTTGTCGCGGAAGCTCTTGAGGAAGGCCGCGATTATAAGGATAATGATTATAGACGGCGCGATAAGCCCCAGCGTTGCAATAACTCCGCCGGGAATGCCCGCCGACTCGTAGCCGACATAAGTGGCCATATTGACGCCGATGGGCCCCGGTGTAGACTCCGACACGGCAATCATGTCGGTGAGCTGAGCGTCGGTAAACCAGCCGGTGCGCGCGCCCATGTCGCGCAGGAATGGCAGCGTGGCCATGCCGCCGCCGATGGCGAACAGGCCCGTTTTGAAAAACTCCCAGAAAAGCTTCAGATAAATCATTTCCCGCGCGCCTCCAGTCCCTTGAGTGCCAGTCCCGCGGCGGCGGCAAGCAGCACAAACAGCACCGGCGATAGCTTCGTCAGCAGTGATGCGGCTGTGACGGCCGCGAAAATGCACAGCGTGGCGCGGTCCACCACTGTTTTTTTCCAGAGCTTGACCGCGCCGTTGAGTATCAGCACGCTTACACACGCGCGAACTCCCGCAAAAGCGTTTCTCACCGAGGGCAGCTCCGCGAAATTTCCCAACACCGCCGCGGCAATGGTGATGATTACCAGAGATGGGAACACCAGCCCTAATGTTGCCACTATTCCCCCGACTATGCCGCACTGCTTTTGGCCGACGAAAGTAGCTGTGTTTACCGCGATTATGCCGGGGGTACACTGGCCTATGGCGTAATAGTCCGTCAGCTCCTGCTCGCTGGCCCAGCCGCGCAGCTCGACAATCTCGCGCTGGAGCATCGGCAGCATGGCAAGTCCCCCGCCG
>CATJWA010000261.1 GCA_949744025.1 uncultured Eubacteriales bacterium | reverse complement strand
GCGCTGCATGTCCTGCGGCTGTGGGGCTTACCCTGACTGCGCTCTCCTCCGGTGCGCTGATGAATTGTCTGTCAGGCAGCCCGACCTTGGCTGCGCCGCTCCCGCGCGCCGGCCGCAGCCGCGCCCCGGGGGGATGATATACGACAGGGATAAGTGCATTCTCTGCGGTATCTGCGTCAGGGCCTGTGGGGAAACAGCGGGACACGGCCTGCTCTCGTTTGCCGGCAGAGGCTCCGCCTCCGGTATTTTGGCTCTGTTTGACGGGCAGGACGGCGATGAGCCGTGCAGCGCCTGTCTCCGCTGCGAGGAGCTTTGCCCCACGGGAGCGCTTCTGCACCGGAAGGATTGAAAGCGGCGGCCCTTCAAGGCCGCCGGCTGGGGCGTTCCGGCCGCTTAAGGAGCAGCTTGAAATCCGGATGCAGTAAGTTCCCCCCTTCTGGCACAGCAGCCCGTCATCGGCAAAACACTTTGCGCAGAGCGCAGCGAAGCCACCTTTTCAACACGCTCAGAGCCTGTCTCCGGAAACAGAGACAGGCTCTTTTGCATCTTCAGCCGCGGTCCAGTGAATCAATCAGATCGTCGTTGTCCATTTGTCCGGAAATTTCGACCATCGCGGACGGCTCGAACGCGGGCGATGGCGGAAGCTTACGCACGGCGCGGAAGCTTTCAACGCGCAGGCGAAAAACCTCCGCCACGGCGAGATAGGCGTTTTCATATATAAAATCATCCCGTCCGGTTTGATGGAGCATGATATGGGCAAAACCGCTCCGGCGTTCCTGGAGACTTTCTGCAAATTCCACTCGTCCTTCTCCGACAATGGATGAAAAGGCTCGGCTGTAGCGGTTGGCGACAGGGCCGCTGCCCATAAGCTTGCCCTCAATGTCCATTTCGAAGCAGACTACGGGGTTTTCATGCAGGGCCCGGTTTTTCCGGCCGCGCAGTCCACAGTGGAAATACAGAGTAAGCCCCTCGTCGTCCCAGAGGTAGCCGAAAACCATGGGTATAATGTAGGGCCGTCCCCCGGCAATCATGGCGATGCGGCAGGTAGTGCATTCGCGCAGTATCGCCTCGATATCCTCTCTTTGTGTCAGAACCAGATTTTGCTTGACCATTTTGTCATCTCTCCTGTCTCACGAGTATTCCGGAGGCGCGTCATCCATGCTGCCGCGGATAAATTGCGTAAAAACATTCAGCGCGCCGCTTTCGTATTTTCTGGCTGCAAAAAAGACCTTGTGCGGCTTGGACCAGCCCTCGAGACGGACAAAGCGCCCGCCAGGAAAGTCCTGAGCGGGACGAAATGCCTGCGGGAGGACGCCCGCGCCGTTGGCCAGCAGATGGTATATGTAGCTCCTGCACATAAAATCCTCATATATGACGTCATAGTCTTTCGAATTTACGCCCATGTCGGTGAAAAAGCTGTCTTTAAGCATAAGGCCATCACCGTTCGAGTGGTCGAAAATAAATGTACGGTTGAAAATAAACGTGTGGTAACGCAAATCCTCCAGCGTCACGCTGCTGCGGCGGGAGAGCGCGTCCTTCGAGCTGAGACCAATCCACATGTCCCTGCTGCGCTTGAGCTCAACGACCTCGTAATGCTCGTCCCCGCAGGCCTCGGCAAACAGCCGCTCCCAATACCGGCCTGAAAGCGTGTCCTCGGCGACAATGATGAAAGCGCAGTCCAGCTTACCTTCGGAGAGCAGACGGAGAATTTCACGCTGAGATTTCAAAACGGTTATTATGTGGAACTCAGGGTGCAGAGCGAAAAAGCGGGACATAAGCTCGCCGCTGCCCAAATCATCGAGCGTAATCGCCACGCCGGCGGCTATGGTGCCGGAACTGATATTAAGATGGTCCTCGGCGCGCCTGAGCATGGAGGAGTGAGTGCTTATCATCTGGCGGAACAGCGGAATAAGCTCCTGGCCGTGAGTGGTTAGGGAGACGGAGTTTTTTGTTCTCTCCCGCTGAAACAGCTTCAGGTCCAAAGCAGCCTCCACATTTGCCACTCGCTTGGACAGCGCGGAGACGCTTATGTTGTTGTCCTTGGCGGCGTCGTTATAGCTCCTGTAGCGTTCAATCAGGGAAACCGCCTCCAATTCGCACCAGTTCACAGGCGGCCCATCCTTTCCTCGCTGTAAGCGCGAACATATTGAAGCAGAGTTTTAACCGCGGGTGACGAATAATGCTTCGGATAGATAAAAACTCCGCAGGATGGCACGTCGGCTCCCTCAATCCGCAGAAAACGCACACCCGCCAGGTCGTCGGGCGGGATACAGGATGTAGGGAGAACGCCGTGTCCTCCGGCCACGAAGCTGCCCACCATGGATTTGTTAATAAAATCCATAAGCGCGATTTTCACCGGTATGTCCTGCTTAATCTCGTTGCTGAAAAAATAACGCAGTGCGCCGCGGTTAATGTCCTCGTGACTGGGAATGTCGCTGAACACAAAGGTTTCATTATAAAACTCAGATATGCGCACGCAGGAGTTTCGTGCCAGAGGGTGATTCTCACTGACGCCGAGACTCACGTCATTTCGGCGCATAACCGGAACATAGCATATGTTGCTGCCAAGCAGCACGTCCAAAAGGCCGCTTTTCGGCTGGTCGCTCCCCACCATGAAAAGAAAGGCGCAGTCAATTTTCCCCTCCTGAAGCATGATGAGAAGATCCTTGCGGTGGCGGATAACCTGATTTACCTGCACGGTGGGATTGTCGAACTTGAACCGGGATAGTATTTCCGCCTCGCCCACCGTGCCTATAAGCGGAGAATAGCCCACGGTAAGCTCTCCGCCGTTTTCATTCCGCGCGCCGTTGGCGTATGTGTGAACGTGGCTGTGAAGCGCCACAATCTTTCTTATATACGGCAGCATCTGCACGCCAAACGGCGTAAGCGTAACCCCGGAGCCCTTGTGACGGAAAAAGACGGGCGCGCCCAGCTCCCGCTCCACCCAGCTGACCCGCTTTGAGATTGTGGAGGGGGACTGATTTGTCTGCTCTGCGGCGCTTGTCCAGCCGTTGTAGTGACAGACATACAGAACAGCCTCATAGTTTTCTATTTCCATACCGTGAACCTCCTGTAAGCGGGCCTGCCGCGCCTTGCAGCAGGGAGGAACCTGCTTTAATTATAGTCCGCCGGAAGATGTGCGGCAAGCTTTTTCACTTAGAAGCAGTACCAATAGCCCCGGCAGTCAGCTTTGGCTATTGGTACTGCTTCTTAAGGCGCTCAGCCGTCAAAGGATATGCTCTCGGGATCGAAGCTGCTCAGACCGGTTTCGCGGAAGCGCTTCTTCCATTCGCCGACAGGGCAGTACAGCAGACAACGCTCACAGAAATACCTCGGGTAGTGCTCCACGGACAAGCCGTTAAGCGGCTTTTTGGAAAAAGCGGAACGAAGCTCCTCATCACTGGGACTGTCTCCCTCTATAAGATTTGGAACGGGCGCGCGCCCCTGAAACTGCGGACGGTATGCCATGGACGCCACAATACAGCTGTTGACCGACAGGTCGCACACCTCAACGCTTTTGCCGGCGGCAGATTTTGTCTTTGACGGTCCTCCGGCGGGCGGGATGGCGTGCGTGGGGCACAGCGCGGAGCACACTCCGCACTCCTCGGGCCGGCACAGCTGCTCCCCGGAATATGGCGCGTCGCACTCCAGCTCCAGCGTTGTGATAACGGCGCTGATAAGCTGACGGGGGCCGTACTCCCTCGTGAGGAAGCGATTACTCCACCCGAACTCACCCAAGCCGGCTGCCATGGCGGCCTTTCCCACGTCCAGAGGCATTCCCTGTGCGTAAGGGTCGGTGAACAGAGGGGCGGGCACATTGTCCCAAACTGTGCTCTGCTGTACGCCGAAGGGAACAGGCATGGCAACCGCTCCGAACATATCCTCAATATACTGGGCAATGTTGAAACTGTCGTTTACCAGCAGAAAATTAGGCGCCAAATCGTGGCCGTAGGCGGCGTATGTGCTTTGAGCGGGTATGTTTTTGTCCTCCAGCGCGCGGAACGCGGCCTGTACCACGCCGTCGGCCAGGCAGCGTCCGAACACGATGACGCATTTAGCTCCTGGGAGCAGCTCCGTGGGGCGGTGCCCCTCCGGCTCTCCGTCCAGCGCGGACGCCGGCGCTATGCCCACCATGTCCATATCACAGTCGTTTCTGATATAGGTTTTCAGCTTCTCAGTCAAATTCATAGCGTTTTGCCTCCCACTGACATCAAAGGATGCCCCTTGCTCTGTCCACGCGGAGGATGACAAAGCCAAGCGTGTCGCCCTCTCCGAGCGGACGGCCGCTCTCGTCAACCTCTACGGACTCAACGCGGCCCCAGCGCTCCTCGGAGCACCAGTCCGTAACATATTTCTCGGGTCCCACGCTCTTTATCCAGCCGGAGTGGTCAAGACGGTAGAACACGTTGTCTTTTGCGTCGAGTATCACGCTGCCGTTGGAATCGAGCACGGTCTTGCCCTCGCTGTTCATTGTACGGGTTTGTACCACCTTGTAGATATGCTCGCCGCGGTATTCCCGCTTTACCTCCGGATGAAACCCTGTGTGTATTATGATTTTTTTCATTTTGCCAGCCCCCCTGCATCGAATTTAGAAAGGCCGCTGTCTCCGAATCTCTCCTTCCACTTGCCCAAGGGGCAGTACAGCATGCACTTATTGCAGTAATGCTTGGGATAGTGGTCCAGAGAATAGTGGCTTATGGGCTTTTTGGCGTAAGCCTCCGCGAGCTCACCGTCACTGGGATTGTCCGAGTTGATAAGGTCCGGTACAGCTGCCTTTACCGCAAACTCCCCGCGAAAGGCCATCGAGGCCACGGCGCAGGCGTTGGCGTTGATATGCGCCATTTTTATGCTTCTGCCGCACAGCTCCAGGGTGTCGGTCTCTCCTCCGGCGGGGGGGATGGCGTGCGTGGGGCACAGCCGTGAGCAGACGCCGCACTTTTCAGGGTCGCAGAGCGGAGCGGAGCTGTAGGGCCGGTCATACTCCAGCTCCATGCTTGTAATTACCAGACCAATCATCTGCCGGGGACCGTACTGCTCCGTGACAAGCATATTGTTCCACGCCAGGTCGCCGATGCCGGCCAGATATGCCGCCCTCTCCGAATGGATTATGTAGGCGTTTCTCTTTGGGCCGATAAAGACGGGCAGGGGCTTATTTACCGGCGTGACATTGTGCAGCGGACCGGAGGGAACAGGCACGGCAGTGTACCCAAAAGTAGTCTCCACGAAGGCTGCTATGTTGAATTGGGCGAAAAACAGGTTCATGGATGGCATCAGGTCGCTGCCGAAGGCGGCGTAAACGCTGTGCGCGTCCAAGTTGCCGTCCTCGTGACTGCGGAAAGCGGCCTGTATAACGCCGTCGGGTATTCGGCGAGTAAAGACAATGACGCTTTTCGCTCCCGGTAGCACGTCCTCCGGGCGGTGTCCCTCCGGCTCGCCGTCCATGGCGGAGGCGGGCGCTATGCCAACGGCGTCCATCCGGCAGTCGCCCAGAATGTATTTTTTTATCGTATCGGTAAAACTCATACTCGTTGCCTCGCTTCATTCTTCTTCATCGTTATCGATGTATTTATCGGTGTCCAGCGATGACAGTCCGGTTTCCCGGAAGCGTTCCTTCCAATCACCGATTGGACAGTAGGTCAGGCAGTTGCCGCACTTCCACGTCGGGTTGTGCTGATGAAAATTCTGGCGCGGATGAGCGGAGAAATATTTGTTGATATCGCCCAGCTCCTCGTCCAGAGGGTCATCCACCTCTATCGGGATGATGTCGCCGCCGCTCTCGTTATACTCTGCGCGGGTGCCGTGGCACATCAAACGGCATTTTGCCCAGTTAATCTGGCTGTAACTGACTTCCTTTCCTCCGGAGCAGACAATGCGCCCCTCCCCCTCGACATAAGGAGGGATGGCCCCTGTAGGGCACATCTTCTCGCATACATGACACTTGCTCGGGTCACACAGGCGCGGTCCGTTATACATGGGGTCAGGTTCAAGCTCGGCAGTGGTCAGCACCGCACCGAAGCGGTTGCGCGGTCCGAACTCGGGCGTGAGCATCAGCGAGCTCCAGCCGAACTCTCCAAGCCCGGCGGCGTATGCACAGTGGCGCATGCTGAGCATTTTCGCGCCGTGGGCCGGCCCCGCCGTATTTGGCATGGCGGCGCAGCCCGTGACCTTCTCGACAAAACGGGAAATTTTATAGTTGGCCCACAGCAGATTGTAGTTGGGAGCGCCCACGTAGCCGTATGCACCGTAAATGCCGTGTATATCGTATGCTCCGTCCTCAAAGGTGCGGTACGTTGCGTTCACCGCGCCGTCCGGCAGCCTGACGCAGAACGCTATGACCGATTTGCAGCCGGGCAGAAAATCCGTCGGGTGCATACCCTCCGGCGACTCGTTGAAGCGGTCGATGCCGGCAATGCCCACCTTCGCCATGCGGGCCTGCGTGAGGGCAAAATTTTTTATTTGCTGCGTAACACTGGTTACTCTCATGGTCGTTACCTCTTTTTCAAAACTGTATGTGGCTGAGTTCAGAAAGCGGAAGGGCCGGAATTGCTAAACTTACTATCCGGCCCTTTTTGTATGGATTAGCGGCGGAGCTTATCAGTCTGCGTGTTCACCTTACCAAAGGCCGAAGGAGCAGGTTACAGGCACCCAGACAGCAGTGATAATTGAGATGAACAGACATATCGGAATTGTTGCCTTAACCTGTGTGCCCACTGAATAGTAGCCGTAGTTGTAGGCCATCAGAGGCAGAGTGTCAATCGGAATCATAAAGGCGCACAGTCCGCAGTACAGCATGGGAACAACGGCAACCACGGGGTTGAGCCCGAAGCCTAAGCATATCGCGATAAGGGGTACGGAGAGCTGGTTGGTAAGGGAGTTGCCGATGGGCATGAGCAGCAGAAGCAGCCAGACCACGATGGTGATTCCGAAAGCGAGAATGAAGGGGTTTACATATCCCACATTCAGCTCGGCCACGGAGCCGGCCAGGAATGCTACTACTCCGTTGGCGGCCAAACGGCCGGCCAGCGTCGTCAGGGCGCCGAACACAATAAACATATTCCAGTTGACGTTTTTGAAGAAGTCCGGAATTGTCATAACTCCGATGCGCGGACATACGAACAGAAACAGTCCGGTCATCGCCACGATGGTAGTGTTGAGATAGGGCACCCAGGTGGAGGTAATCCACAGGATGAACATGCCGCCGCAAATCAGGGCGGTTTTAATTTCGGACACGGACCATTTGCTGTCGACCTCAAGGCTGTCAAGATAGCCGTCAATTTCCTGAGCGGATAGCTGGGCGGGCCTGTAAGCCTTGGAAAGGAAAAACCATGCGAACAGGATAGTGGCTATGCCCAGGGGCGCGCCGATTACCATCCAGGCCAGAAAGGTTATGTTGATATCTGCCGCGGTTTGCAGACGCTCCATAACCATGACGTTGATGGCCGCGCCGGCGGGCGTGATTACGCCTCCGGCCATTCCGGCGATGGGCACGCCCAGAATGAAAGCGCAGGCGGTGCGCGTGCGGTCCTTGCCTTCAGGGAACAGCTTCACAAACTGGTCGGCCAGTGGCAGGAACGCCGCCACGACGGGAAGGTTGCTCATGATGGAGGAAACGATTCCGCACACCAGCATTATCGCCAGCAGAACGCCGGTGGTGGTTTTGCCGAAGGTCCTGATAACCCAGCGCATCATACGCTTGGCCACGGGGGTGGTGGTGATGGCCGCGGTGATGCCGAAGGAGGCGAATATGAAGAAGGTGGTGGGGTTTGCAAAGCCCGCCAGAGATTCGCCCACATTGGCGCAGACGCCGGTGAAATACATCAGGGGAACCAGCAGAATACCGATAGTTGCCACCGGAAAGGTCCTGCATATCAGCAGACAGATGGTCGCGACCAAAACACCGATGGTATTGATGCCGGGCCTGGTCAAAGCCTCTGACTCCGGTATCAGGTACATAATAACAATGGCTGCGACTGCCAGAATCAGTCCGATGAGCTGCGTTTTGTTCATTATCGCTTTTTTCTCGCTTGACATGCTCTTACATCCTTTCTCTCTCTTTTACCACACGCCTGCCCTGTAAGACCGGCCGGCCGGCAGACGTCCCGCTGAAGCAAAGCGTGTTTGTGAAAAACATCTGTGGAGCTGTTTCATGTCCAGCGTTTTTCGACATTTCTCACAAAATATATTCAAATTTTAACAAATACTTATGCATTTCGCAATTCCAATTCACGATATCTTTTTCCAAAACGGAAATATTGTCCTGCTGCAGCGCCATAAAGGAGTTTAGAAAAAGGACGGCGCAGCAACCGCTGCGCCGTCCCAATTAAATTATTTTTATTTTCACGCACTGCCACGCAGTAATTTCCTTATAGGAATTGTCCGTGACGATTCTTTTTTACAGCTCTCCCGCCTCGGCAATCGTGCGCAGGATAATCCCGTGCTCGGCCAGCCAGCGGTTGGTGCGCACGGAGGTTACCGTGGGCACTGTGTAGAAATATTCGTATTCATAGGCCGTACTGGTGGAAGGTCCGGGCCCGTGCACGGCGAACACAGTGCGGCCCACAGTGCGCGCGTCGATGCTTATCCGCAGGGCGTACACCGTGTTCTCATACTCCTCGTCCGCGATAATCCAGACGGTGCCTATAGTGCCCTCGGCCATGTCGGGGAGGATACACTCGTTGTAAAGCTCCGAGGCCTCCTCGGGTGTGAGGGTCCAGTTGGCGCTGTAGCTGTCGTAGCTTCCCGCCGCGGCCAGCTCCGCTTTTTCCTCCACCGTGAGCCCCGCGTACTTGCCGTCTTCAGTCTCGAAATCATATATGCCGCCCGAGGCGCTCGTTATCCTGTCGCCGAAAATGTCGTACACCTCTCCTGTCTCAATGGCCGTTTCCACATCCTCAGGCAAAATGCTGGCGCTGACGCCCGCCTCGAATATCGTCTCGGCGTTCAGTTCAACGGCAGTCTGCTTGCGGAAGGCTATGGCCTCGGGGGTGTTGAAAAGCGTCTGCGCTGCCCGTGCATCGGTCTGACTGCCGGGGTCGTCGGTGTAGTAGCGCAGCGAGGGGTAATAGCGCATGAAGGTCGAACCGTTTTCAAGTGTATATTCTATGCGCAGGTTCATCGAGTCCGGGTCGGACATAAACCCAAAATCCACCGTGCCTTTACTATACATGGTTGAGAAGTCCGTAATGCCCTCGTAATGCCGCTTGTTTTCCACCACGCTGCGGTGCAGCTCCACGGCCGCGGCTATGTTCTCCGGCTGGGTAAGCATTGCCCCCTCGCCGTTTGCGGAGATACGCACGCTCTCCACCCTGTCGGGGTCCGGAATCCGCCGCTCGTAGCCGAACAAATCCAGCTCCGCCGAGAGCATCAGCGCCACGATGATAAGCGCGGACACTCCCATGCCAAGCCAGCGCCGCCGCCCGCGCCAGACGCGGAAGCTCTTGTGAATGAGCATCTCCGAGGCGAAGTAGCCGATGAACGCACCGATGAGCATGTACAGTATCATCGCCGCCAGGGCCAGCCACTGACGGGCTATGGCGCCGCCGTTGAACATGACGCCGCTGAAAACGGCCATTCCGCTGAGCCCGTCGGAGACAGTCATGCTGTACAGCAGCGCGCCTATGCACAGCGCACCTCCGAAGGTCATGCAGTACTTGAACACGGGCTTGAGAAGCTGTATGGCCACCACGTCGCCCGCGCTCTCCATGCGCCGTCGGCGGTAGAGCCACAGCGCCAGAGCGGCAAAGAGTATTCCCACGGCGGCATAGACCGCCAGCGCGCCCCAGCCGGTCAGGTAATAGCGCGTGACCTCGTAAAAGTCCCCAGCGGCTTTATAAACCCGCTCGGCGTTTACCTCTGAATAAACCAGCATCCCCAGCGGCGGGGTGAGCGCCCCGCTCAACATGCTCGGTCCGTAGAGCCCCGCCGCGCCGTAGACAAAGGCGGACAGCAGCGAGCCGGCGATGACGTTCACCGCGTAGGCTGTGAAGCTGAGCACAAGATACACCGCCGGCAGCACGGCAAGGTTGCCCGTAAGCTGCGCGCACAGCAGGGCGAAGCCGTAGAAGAATATCAGCTCCAGCGTTACCGCGCCCAACCACTGGCCCAGCATGGCGGGGTCGGTCACGCCGTAAAGGGCCTGTGTGCCGAGGCTCAGCAAAAAGATGAGCACGTTGACGGCAAACAGCGGCGCTATTCCTGCCAGCGAGACGGACAAAAACACGCCCTCGCGCCGTATGGGCAGGCAGGCCATTCCGCTGACCGAGCGTGCCGAGTACATGAAGCTCCACACCGCCATAGCCGCGACGCAGGCCGCGATAAACCCTATCATCACGCCGCCGGTGTTTGCCATTGCCAGCACGTCGGACTGCATAGCCGTGACAGTGCCGCCAAAGCGCAGATTCGCCCCAATCATAAGGGGCATGGCGATAAGCCACACCGCGGCGTAGAAAAACCACAGGGGCCAGAAGCGCGTGACAGTTTTGAAAAACAGCGTCCGGTTAAAGTATGATGTCCTTGACCGCATAGTCATGCCCCCCTAACTCGTAAATGAAAATTTCCTCCAAGCTCAGAGGCAGCGCGTCGGCAAACAGCGGCTGCGCCTCCTGTAGCTTAGCCATAACCGTCTGCGGCTCGCCCCGCACGATGAGCAGGCTCAGCCGTCCGGAGTGCGTCTGGTGGATTATGTCCAGCCCCTCCGGCATTTCGGCCCCCTCCGGAAAAGCTATCTGTATTTTGGATATGTTCTCCTGAAGCTCGCTGAGGCTGCGCTCAAGGAGAATTTGCCCGTGGTCGAGAATCCCGACGTGGTCGCACACGTCCTCGAGCTCGCGCAGATTGTGGGAAGACACGAGCACCGTCGTGCCGCGCTCGCTGACGTCCGACATGATGATGCTCCAAATCTGCCGGCGCATCACGGGGTCGAGGCCGTCCACCGGCTCGTCGAGCACCACTATCTCCGGGCAAGTGCTCATGCACAGCCAGAACGCCGCCTGCTTCTGCATACCCTTGGACATGCGGCGAATGGGCTTCTTCTCGTCGAGAGAGAACACCCCGCGCAGCTTCTCAAAGCGCTCCATGCTGAAATTGGGATATATGCCCCGGTAATAGCGCATCATGTCCCGTACCGACGCCTGCATGAAGTAAAATACGTCGTCGGGGATATAGGCCATGCGGGCCTTGACGGCCACGTTTTCGTAAACCGGCTCGCCGTCCACCGTCACGCTGCCGGCGTCGGGGCGGTAAATTCCCATTATATGGCGGATTATGGTTGACTTGCCGCTGCCGTTCGGGCCCACCAGCCCGTAAACCGAGCCGCGCGGCACCGTCATACTCAGATTGTCCAAGGCCTTAAAGTCCTCAAAGGTCTTTGTCAGACCGCGTACCTCAATCATAACTGTTCGCCTCCCTCTGCCGCTAAGCAGGATTGAATCTCTCCGCGGCTTACACCGAGATACAAAAGCTCGCTGACCGTCTCGCGCAGAACGCGGAAAAGCTGCTCTATTCTCTGCGCGTCCTGCCGCCGCCCGCTGCCGGCAAAGCTGCCCTTGCCGGGCACGGAGTAGCACCAGCCCTCCGCCTCAAGCTGTCTGTAGGCCCGCTGAATCGTGTTTGGATTT
>CATJWA010000260.1 GCA_949744025.1 uncultured Eubacteriales bacterium | reverse complement strand
GGCCTCCTCCATTATTGTCAGGTCCGCGCCGAAGTCGGTGTCGTACACTCTCTCGAAGCCGAGACGGCGCAGGGCCGCGACCATCTTGCCCGTGACGGGGGTGCCTATCTTCATGCCAAACTCCTCGCCCAGCGCGGCGCGCACGGCGGGGGCGGTCTGTACAATCACGTGCTTGCCCTCGGCAAAGGCGGCATCGACCTTATCAATCTCGCTTTTTGCCATGAGCGCGCCGGTGGGGCATACGCTCACGCACTGCCCGCACATCAGGCAGGGCGAGCGGTCGAGCGTGACGTTGCCTGCGGGACCGACCACGGTGTTGAAGCCGCGGTTTTCAAAGCCCAGGACTCCGTTTCCGTGGGCGCTTTTGCAGCGCTCGATGCAGCGGCCGCACAGGATGCACTTGGAGGTATCGCGCACTATGGATGGGGTTACGTTGTCGAAGGTGGGCTTTGTTTTTACGCCCTGGAACATGTTCTCCCGCGCGCCGGTCAGGCGGGCGACGTGCAGCAGCTCGCAGCGTCCGTTTTTCTCGCACTGCTGGCAGTTCATGGAGTGGTTTGAAAGCAGCAGCTCAACGGAGGTGCGGCGGGCCTTGACAGCCTTGGGGGAGGAGATTTTAATCTCCATACCCTCGCTGACGGGGTAGACGCAGGAGGCCACAAGTCCTCTGACGCCGCTGGCCTCGACAAGGCACACGCGGCAGGAGCCGCGGCTGCATTCGCCATGGTTGAAGCTGCAAAGGGAGGGAATCTCGTAGCCGCACTTCACAGCCGCCTCAAGGATGGTCAGCCCCTCGTCGACCTGGTAGCTCTGGCCCTCTATCTTGATATTTATCTTACTCATCGCGCTTGCCCCCTTATTCTCTGGATATTGCGCCGAACTTGCAGGAGGAAATGCAGGTGCCGCACTTGATGCACTTGGCCTGGTCGATGACAAAGGCCGTCTTGCCTATCTGTCCGCTTATCGCGTCCACAGGGCACTGGCGCGAGCACAGGCTGCATTTCTTGCACTTGTCGGGCTCGATTATGTAGCTCATGAGCTTCTTGCACACCTTGGCGGGACATTTCTTGTCCACCACGTGGGAGATGTATTCGTCCTTGAAATGCGTGATTGTGGAGATTATCGGGTTGGCCGCGGTCTTGCCCAGGGCGCACAGCGCGTTGTCCTGGCAGGCCTTGCCTATGGCCTCAAGCTCCTCGAAATCCTTCATGGTGCCCGTGCCTCCGGTTATGCGCTCCAAAATCTCCATCATGCGCTTTGTGCCGATACGGCAGGGGGTACACTTGCCGCAGCTCTCGTCGCAGATAAAGCCCATGTAGAACTTCGCCACGTCCACCATGCAGTTGTCCTCGTCCATGACTATGGCTCCGCCGGAGCCCATCATGGAGCCGAGCTCGCTGAGGTTGTCAAAGTCAATGGGCGTATCAAGATACTCCGCCGTCAGGCAGCCGCCGGAGGGGCCGCCGGTCTGTATGGCCTTGAACTTCTTGCCGTTTTGTATGCCGCCGCCTATCTCATATATAAGCTCACGCAGAGTCACGCCCATGGGTATCTCCACCAACCCGACGTTGTTGACCTTTCCGCCGAGGGCGAACACCTTGGTTCCCTTGCTGCGCTCCGTGCCGTACTGCGTGAAAGCCTCAAGCCCCTCGCGCAGAATGTAGGGCACGGTGGCCAGCGTCTCGACATTGTTGACGATGGTCGGCTTGCCCCACAATCCCTCGACCGCGGGGAAGGGCGGACGGGGACGCGGCATACCGCGCAGGCCCATTATCGAGTTGAGCAGGGCCGTCTCCTCACCGCAGACGAAGGCTCCGGCTCCGAGACGCACATGCGCGTGGAAGGAAAAGCCCGTGCCGAGAATATTGTCGCCCAAAAGGCCAAGCTCCTCGGCCTGCTTTATTATGTTGTTGATGCGCGACACCGCCGTGGGGTACTCCGCGCGTATGTACAGGTAGCCCTCGCTCGCGCCGATAGCGTAGCCGGCTATTGCCATGCCCTCGATAACCGCAAGGGGATTGTCCTCCAAAATGGAACGGTCCATGAAAGCGCCGGGGTCGCCCTCGTCGCCGTTGCAGACCACATACTTCTGCTCGCTGTCCTGCGCGAAGGCAAACTGCCACTTCTTGCCCGTGGGGAAGCCGCCGCCGCCGCGTCCGCGAAGCCCCGAGTCGAGGATGAGCTTTATGACCTCCTCCGGCTTCATCTTCAGCGCGTTTATCAGACCCTTGCAGCCGCCGCATCCGAGGGCCTCCTCAATTTTGTTGGGGTTAATCTTGCCGCAGCCGTGCAGCGCGATGCGCTTTTGCTTGCGGTAGAAGGGAATGTCCTTCATCTTCTGTATGCGGTCGCCCGTCTCGGGGTCCTCATACAGCAGGCGGTCCACGGTCTCGCCCTCCATAAGGTCGCGCTCGACTATCTCGTCCACGTCCTCGACCTTTACCAGGCGGTAGAGCACGTCCTCGGGGAAGATGCGCACAAAGGGCCCCTGAGAGCACATGCCGAAGCAGCCGGCAACGCGCACACCGACCTTTCCGGACAGCCCGTTTTTCTCGATGAGGGTTTCAAAGCGCTCCTTGATGCCCATGGTGTTTGCCGCGATGCAGCCCGTGCCGCCGCAGAGCATGACGTAGCGCATGCCCTCGCTGCCGTCGAACTTGCCGTCAAGCTCGCGGGTGTATTCGGCTATTTTCGCCTCAAGCTCCTGACATGTGTGAAACATCAGATAACACCTCCGCTTCTGTATTCTTCGATTATGTCCTCGACCTGGTCCACCGTCACGCGGGCGTAAATCTTTCCGTTTATCGTCACGGCGGGGGCCGCGGCGCACGCGCCGATGCAGCGCAGCGCGTCAATGGTGAACATGCCGTCCTCCGTCGTCTCGCCGGGGGCTATGCCCAGCAGCTCGGAGAATTTATCTATGACCTGCTGCGCGCCCTTGACATAGCACGCGGTGCCCAGGCAGCAGCCGATGACATATTTGCCGTTGGGGTTGAGGGAGAAGAACGAATAAAAGGTTACAACGCCGTAAATTTCCGCCACGGGGATGCCGGTGCGCGCGGAGACAATTTCCTGCACCTCGATGGGTACATATCCGAATTCCTTCTGGATGTCGCTGAGTATCATTATCAGCGGAGTGTTTTCGCCTATGTGCCGGTCACATATCTCGTTGACCTGACGCACGGCGGTGTCGCTTAAATGAGCCAAGTGCTTTACCTCCTTAATATGTACGTGTACGCGGCGCAGTCTCCCGCCGCAGGCCCCGCGCGGGGCTATCGGGTAAATTCGTATTATTATCGTATTTTATTATAGCTACAAATAAAACTTATGTAAAGGGTTTTGAAACTAATTAAAAGATTAACTTCTTTGTGAATAAATCACCAAAATAAAAGAAAACGGAGAACAGAACCATGCAACGTGTTGCCGGACTGTTCTCCATATCAATTTTTACTTGTGGCCCATTTCAATGCTCAGATGTACCGCTCAGCCTCAATAAAAATCCTCCCCTTACGAGAAACTCCGCCGAAGGTGACGATCTCCCCCTTGCCGTGTCCGCGCAGGGACAGCACATCGCCCTCCTTCACGGCGGCGTCGGGACGCAGGCAGGACTCGTAATTGACGCTCAGCTCGCCCGCGGCTATGAGCCGCGCGCACTCTGTGCGGGAGAGCGAGAAAAGCCCTGCGGCGGCAGCGTCCAGCCGCGGGGACTTTACTGTAAAGCTCACACGCTGCTTTTTTACCTCCGGCGCTGGCGGCTCACCCAGCGGCACGCTGCGGGTTTTCACGCCGCAGCGCCCGACCTTGTCCAGCGAGGCGAGCAAATGCCCTTCCACGCTCGGCAGGCAGAAAATCCACGCCGTGCCGCCGTCAATCCATATGTCCCCAAGCCACTGCCGGTCTATGCCCAGTCCAAGGGCCGCGCCGAGATAGTCGCGGTGCCCCGGCTCTCCGAAGCTCGCCTTTATTTCCACACAGCGGATGAGCTCTGCGGGGTCGAAGCCGTCCGTGTCCATCCAGTACGGCAGAAAAAAGGCCGCACGGCGCTGGCACTGCTCGCGCCCGCCGTGGAAAAGCACCGCGCAGTCCGTGCCGTGCCACGCCCATTTCTCAAGCTGCGCCTGCTCGGCGGGGGTTAAAAACAGACTGTGGGTTATCTCCGCGTTTTTTTCGCAGCGCGCGGATAGGTCGGCCGCGCGGCGTTCAAGCTCATTATTTTCCATCTCTCAGGTCCTCCACCTTAAGCTTACCGGCGTCTATGCGCGAGGTGTGCGCCCGCTCGTTGCTCTTTTCTAACAGCCGCTCAATCTGTCCCGCGGCCCACTCCAGCTCGGCACGGAACTCCCTCGAGGACACGCGCAAAACACCCGAGCGCAGAGCTGAAAGCTGAATCAGCGCGTCCGAGGTCACCACGCGCACGGCAAAGTTGCGGCCTATGTCGTGGCTCAGGCGCTCGATATACGCGTCGCCCGTCTCGCCCTGCCTGGTGTAAACCACGTGTATGCCGTGGCAGTCCGATTTTGAGCCCGCGCCGCCGGGCACACGGTAGGCGTCGAACACCAGCACCAGCTCGCAGCCGGTGAAGCTGCGGTAGCTGCTGAGCATGTCAATAAGCCGCAAGCGCGCCGCGTCAAGGCTGTCCTGCGCCAGCGCTTTCAGCTCGTCCCAGGCAAATATCAGGTTGTAGCCGTCGATTATCACGCAGGATTTTTTCTCCGTCGCGGCAGAGCCCGCCCACCTGCTCGCCGTGCCCTCCGAACCCGCAGCCCGGTACATCGGCCGGCGCACGGGACCGAATTCGCGCAGCATGATCTCCTCAAGTTCCCGCTCGTCGATGCTTATGGGCCGCAGCGGCCGCGCCTGCTCCTTCCGCTCGGGCACAAGACAGCTTTCCAGGTGCATGTACTCGCTCACCCTGTCCCACTTGACCGTGAAGCCGCCGCCATGGGCGCAGAAAACGGAGTCGGGCGTGTTCTCAAGGTCGCGTTCGGGCTCATAGCCGAGCGCGCGTACCACCTTTTCCTGCTCGTGGCAGGGCCTGTAGCCGCTGACACGGCAGCTCAGCCGCCCGCGCCCACCGGTCCACGCGGCAAGGTCCGCGGCGTAGCCGCGCATTTCCGAAACTGGAGCCGAGCCGGAGATATACACGTTTTCTCCCCGCGTGTGCGGACCGTCAAACTCCCCGCTCATGGCGCGCACGTCGTTTATAGCTCGGCCGATGAGCTCCGGCGCCGTCTCAATCTCGAACTCGTACCAGGGCTCGAGCAGCACGCTTTTGGCTTTCATAAGCCCCTGCCGCACGCCCCGGTAAACCGCCTGACGGAAATCCCCGCCCTCGGTGTGCTTGACATGCGCGCGGCCCGAGCGCAGAGTAATGCGCATGTCGGTAATCGGCGAGCCGGTCAGTACACCGAGGTGCCGCCGCTCGGCCAGGTGGGTCAGAATAAGCCGCTGCCAGTTTATGTCCAGCTCGTCGGCAGGGCACTCGCTGTCGAACACCAGCCCCGTGCCGCGCGGCAGGGGGCTTAAAAGCAGATGTACCTCCGCATAATGCCGCAGCGGCTCAAAATGGCCCACGCCCTCGACAGTTTCCGCTATAGTCTCGCGGTAGCTTATCCGCCCGTCGTCCACACCCACCTCGAGGCCGAAGCGCTCGCTTATCAGCGCCTTTATCACGTCAATCTGCACCCTGCCCATGAGCTGGATGTGAATTTCCCGCAGAAGCTCGTTCCAGACTATGTGAAGCTGTGGGTCCTCCTCCTGAAGCTGGCGCAGCTTTAAAAAAGCCGCCATCGGGTCCGTGCCCTTCGGCAGCGTCAGCCGGTAGGTCAAAACCGGTTCGAGCACCGGCAGCGGAGAGTCGGCCTCCGCGCCCAGGCCCTGCCCCGGCATAGCCCCCGAAAGCCCCGTAACGGCGCAGACTGTGCCCGCGCCGGCCTCGGGCACAGCGTCAAATTTCGCTCCGGAGTAAACGCGTATCTGGCTGACCTTCTCGCTCACCCGCTCGCCGTCTGATATATACTCCACGCTTCGGCGAACGGCAAGGCTGCCTCCGGTTATCTTCATGACCGTCAGCCGCGCACCGTGGGCGTCGCGCATTATCTTGAAAACACGCGCGCCGAAGTCCGGTCCGTACTCCGGCGAGGGCGCAAAGCGCCCGAGCGCGTCCAAAAATTCCTCCACGCCCTCAAGCCGAAGTCCCGAGCCGAAAAAACAGGGGAACAGCTCCCGTCGCTCCACGGCACGGCATATTTCCGCCTCCCCTATCCCTCCGGACAGGTGGGCGTTTAAAAGCTCCTCGCTGCAAAGCGCCAGCTCCTCCGCGTCCGGCTGGGGCGCGAAGGATACGCAGCGCTCGGAAAGCCGCGTCCGCAGCTCATCAAGCACCGCCCCCGCGCGCTCGGGGGCCAGGTCCATTTTGGTTACAAATATAAAAGCTGGCACACCATAGCGCTCAAGCAGCCGCCAGAGCGTCTCCGTGTGCGCCTGCACGCCGTCCGAGGCGCTTATGACCAGTATGGCGCAGTCGAGCACCGAGAGCGTGCGCTCCATTTCCGAGGAGAAATCGACGTGCCCCGGCGTGTCCAGCAGCGTGAGCGAAAGCGTGCCGAAGCACAGCACGGCCTGCTTGGAGAATATGGTGATCCCCCGCTCGCGCTCAAGCGCGTGGGTGTCCAGGAAGCTGTCCCCGTGGTCAACCCGCCCCGGCTTTTTTATCCGTCCGGACAGGTACAGCATAGCCTCTGACAGCGTGGTCTTTCCCGCGTCCACGTGCGCGAGCAGTCCCGCGCACACGCGCCTTGCCCCCGAGCCCTCATTTCCCGCCAATCGCCTCGCCTCCCCGTTGTTTTGCGGCTGATGTTTATGATGATATTATACACTATTCCAGGGATTTGCCAAGTGTCTTGTAAAACGCGGAAGCCGCCGCCCTGAAGGGCGACGGTTTCATAAATCGGAAAAACATTGACAGAATTCGACAGGTAGTTTAAAATAATGCTGCCCCTGAATAGGGGTAAGGGTGTCGCTGCGATTGCGGTTAGTCACTTCCCTGAGAAGGGAGGTGATGCGTATGGGAGACGGGCGATGGACGAAAGTCCTTCGTTTCGCGGTATGCTTCATCATCGTGCTTGCATTGATGATTTACATATCCCCAAACGTAAGTT
>CATJWA010000259.1 GCA_949744025.1 uncultured Eubacteriales bacterium | reverse complement strand
GTAGAGCTTGTGCCAGATACCGGCCATCGCCTCGGGCATGGGGCCTCGGCAGTCGAACACCATCCAGGTGCGCGCGGGGATCTCTGTCACGCGAAAGCCCTCGACAGCGGGGCCGTCGTACAGCGCGGCGATGCCGTAGTCAAAGGTTTTATTGTCCGTGGGCTTGTCGCCGTGGCATACGCCGTAGATGAAGCTGCGGTCGTGTGTCAGCTCCAGCAGGCGCGCGACCGTGCCGTCGGTGTGGCAGCGCTGCCAGAAATCAGGTATGGTGTTGACTCCCTCGGAATCGACTATCCGGTGTGTCTCCACCTTTTCCAGCACCCTGAAGGCTGGTTTTTCAACAATTTTGTAGTCCATATAGCTTCCGCCTTTCAATATAATCTGCACGGAAAGGGGAGAAAAGCTGCGAAGGCGCGAGCCGTCGCGCTTTGCCTCAGAAGGGGTGATGCCGTGGAATTTTGAGAAGGCGCGGGCAAAGCTCTCGGGACTTTCGTAGCCGTATTTGAGCGCAATGTCGATAACACGGGCACCGGTGGCAGACAGCTCGCTGCCGGCAAGCGTAAGCCGCCGATAGCGGATATACTCACCAAGGGGAATACCGCACAGCACACCGAAAATGCGCTGGAAGTATACGCCTGAGCAGGCCGCCGCGCGGGCTATTTCCGCATAGTCAAGCTCGTCTGCAAGGTGCGATTCAATGTAGTCGAGCGCCGATTGTATACCGCGAATCCAGTCCATTTTGCTTTCTCCCTCCGTGCAGCTGTATTGTATATGACCGGAGCTTATATTTCCTGACATTTGACAGCCTCTTGTGCAAGGCCCCGTTAAAAATCCCCCCTTTACGGGGGATTTTTTGGTATGTCAGAGAGTATCCGCTATGCGGTCGATTTCATTTTTCAGGCGGTCGAGCGTTTTTTGCAGCAGATCACGGTCAAGCTTCAAATCGCTTGCCGACAGCTCGGCGAGCGCGAGCATACGGTGCAGTATGGACGTTATCTCGTCGAGGGCTCGGGCTGTGTCATGAGCAGGCTCGGGGGACTGGAAGCGGTATTCGTCCGAGGGATATGTCTCGTCTTTTAAGGGCATTGCGTATCCTCCCTTCCGCGCCGTGACCGGCGCGGAAAATAAAAATCAGCCGCCGCCGGAGACGTCCGTTTCAGCATAGGGGCTTACATAGTCCGGCGGACAGAGATTGCGCTCACTCCACGCGAGCATCTGCGTAAGCAGAGGCGCGAAGCTCTCGCCGAGCGGTGTGAGCGTGTACTCCACGCGCGGGGGCACCTCGCCATACACCGTACGGCGCAGAAAGCCGTCGCGTTCAAGCTCGCGGAGCTGGCGGGTGAGGGTGGAGTGCGTCACGCCGTCAAGCCGGCGCAGAAGCTGGCCGAAGCGCTGGACCCTGTAAAACGAAACATACCACAAAATCAGTATTTTCCACTTGCCGGCAAGCACGCTCTGAAGCATGCTCATGGGCACACAGCGTGCTATTGCCTCCTCAGTCTGAAATTTGTTCTCCGACACAGCGGCATCACCTCACCGAACAATGATATAACAAATCCGGGGGAAAATCAACGGTCCTTAAGGTATCAAAAACGGTACTATCTACTAAAAAAGACCGTACTTGCGCGCTGAGGCGGGGCGCGGTATGATGCGCTTATAGCGGCGAGGGCCGTGAAAAGTATACAGGAGCGTGATTACATGCATTTTACGGGAACTATATGGCGGCCGCCCTACGAGGCGGGGTCGTTGCTGCTTCAGGTTACGGCGGGCTGTACGCACCACGCCTGCAAATTCTGCACGCTTTATGAGGACCTGCCCTTTCGCTTCCGCGTCTCGACAGCGGAGGAGATTGAGGACGACCTGCGTGAGTGGCAGATGCTGATAAACGACCCGTCGGCCATGCTGTCGGCGCGGCTATATGGGCTTGCACGGCCGGAGGCGCCGCGCAGAGTATTTTTGACGGGAGCGAACCCGTTTGTTCTGAGTCTTGAGAGGCTGGAGAACATAGCGCGGCTGATAAAGCGGTATCTGCCTCAATGCACGAGCATAGGCTGCTTCGCGCGGGTGACGGATGTGGGCGCAAAGACAGACGGGGAGCTGGCACGACTGCGGGCTCTGGGCTTCGACGGACTGTCCATAGGCGTGGAGACGGGAGACGACGAGGCTTTGAGCTTCATGAACAAGGGCTACGCCGCACGGGAGATAGTCAGGCAAGCGCGAAGGCTTGACGGAGCGGGCATCTCGTATAACTTCATGTACCTGGCCGGTATTTCCGGAGCGGGGCGAGGAGAAGCCGGAGCGGCGGCGAGCGCGGAGGTATTCAATCAGACAAGCCCGAGGATAATCGGCTCATCCATGCTTACGCTCTATCCTGGCTCAGAGCTTTACGGCGAGGTTCAGTCAGGGCGCTGGAGCGAAGCGGGGGAGCTGGAGAAGCTTGAGGAAATAAGAACGCTCGTGGAGCGTCTGGAGATACCGGTGTATTTCGCCACGCTTGGAGCATCCAACGCCGTGCTTGTGGAGGGAGAGCTGCCGAGGGACAGGTCCGTATTGCTGCGGAAGCTGAAAGAGGCGGGAGAGCGCGTGAGCGAGGCGGAGCTGAGGCACTACAGAGCAAACCTGAGGCACCTGTAGGCTGGCGGGAATCACCAATTAAAGATGAATGCTACAAAATAGTTTTGTGGTACGGACACAAACGCTGTTTCAAAAATCCGGTGTGAAAAGATAAAATAAAAAAATACAAGGAGAAATACGGAAATATACGGAGGCGAGAGGATGAACTTTCAGCAGCTTAAATATTTCACCGTACTTTGCGAATATAAAAATTTTTCAAAGGCGGCGGAGAGCCTGTTCATCTCCCAGCAGGGGCTGAGCACGGCAATAGCCAATTTAGAGGCGGAGTTTGAGACAAGCTTTTTTATTCGCTCGCCGAACGGATTGATTCTTACGGAGGATGGTCAATATTTTTTCGCTTGGTCGCAGGACATATTGGCGCGTGTCAGCGAATGCGGAAAGCATTTCATGGGGAAGGGTGAACAGCGGGAAATAATAAAATGCGCGATAACCTACGGTGCGACCTGCGAGTTTGCCGGTGAGCTGATAAAAAATTTTGAAAATGCCTACCCAGGACTGCTGGTACAGCTTCGCGAATACAAGGACCACCACTGTGACGCGGCGGTGGATGTGGGAGAGGCGGACATTGGATTCGGAAATGAGCCGCTGAACGCGGACAAATTTGAATTTCACAGGGTTTTCAGCTGCAAGCAGGTATGTCTTGTGCACAAGGAGCATCCCTGGACGAAATACAGCAGGCTGCCGGTCTCGCTGTTGCCAGAGGAAACGCTTATCACTGTCGATGAGGATTTCAAGCCGGTAGATATGCTTCTGGGAATGTGCAGGGCGCGCGGTGTACATGTAGAACCTAAAATCAGGGTGGGAGAGGTCGCCGCCGTTCACCGTCTTGTGCGCAAAAACTACGGAGTGGGTATTACAACCGTGAGCGTTGCGGAGGATTTTGCAACTCCCAATACAGTCTGGCGTGAGTTTGAGGATATAGATCCGACATATCATATAGCCGTGTTCAGGAAAAAGGACATGCCCCTGACGCGCTGCTCGCGAATATTTTATGATTATGTACTGCGTGAGATGGTATACAGGCAATGGAGGGCAAGCGAATATAATGCGTCCGAGAATCATGTTTAACGGAGACGGAAAATGGGAAGCAGCCTTGTTGCTGCTTCCCATTTTGCTGGAGATGAGAATTAAACGTCCATGATATACGCGTTATATCCGCCGGTGAGGTTGTATACGTCGTAGCCGAGCTGCTTCATGAAGCGGCAGGCGTTGTAGGCGCGCTTGCCGACGCCGCAGTAGAACACATATTTACCGTTCTTGTCCAGCAGCGAGGGGTCCGCGCGAAGGGTGTCGAGCGGTATAAGGCGCGCACCCTCGATTCCGCCCTCCTCGTCAAGCTCGGACTGCTCGCGCAGGTCGATGAGCTGGGCACCTTCGGCCAGAAGCTGCGGAAGCTTCGCAGGAGTGACAACCTTTACGTCGCCGCGCATGACGTTGGAGGCTGTCATGCCGGCCATTATCTCCGGCCCCTTCGCGGAGGAATAGGGCGGGGCGTAGGTCAAGTCGAGGTTTTCAAGGTCAAACACGCTCAGACCGGCATATATGGCCGAGGCCAGCACGTCTATGCGCTTGTCCACGCCGCGCTCGCCGATGGCCTGCGCGCCGAGAATGCGGCCGTTTTTTTTCTCAAAGGTCACCTTGAGTATCAGCCAGCCGAAGCCGGGGAAGTAGCTGGCGTTGCTCGGCTCGGGGGCGTACACGCTCTGACAGTCAAAGCCCGCGGCCTCGGCCTCGCGCTCGGAAAGGCCGGTGCGCGCCGTGGTCAGGTCGGCCACGCGGATGACGGAGGTGGCCAGCGTGCCCTTACAGCGCAGCTCGGCGGCTCCCACGGCGTTGTTGCCGGCGATTCTGCCCTGGCGGTTGGCATTGTTGGCCAGAGACACCCTTATGGGCTTACCGGAGACAATGTGCCGGGATTCCACCACGTCGCCGGCGGCGTAGATGTCGGGGTCGCTCGTGCGCATAGTATCGTCAACTGTAATACCGCCGGTGCTGCCAATCTCGAGCCCCGCGGCCTGAGCGAGCTCCGTACAGGGCCTGAGTCCCGCGGACATTATCACAAGCTGGGCAGGCAGAACCGTGCCGTCGGACAGCAGCACCTCGGACACCGCGCCGTCGCCGCGCAGCTCCGCAACGGACTGGCCGAGCCGGAGCTTGAGGCCCGCTGCGGCAAGGTGCTTTTCCATTGGAAGGGAGAACTCGGGGTCAAAGATGGTCATCAGCTGATTGGTCATCT
>CATJWA010000258.1 GCA_949744025.1 uncultured Eubacteriales bacterium | reverse complement strand
GTTGCCACAGGGTCCGCCGGCTCGGCGGGCTCGGCCGTGACGTGCGCGCCCGGCGCGTGATAGGAGCCGCGCAGCTCGCAGCCGGGCTGATTGCAGGCGAAGGAGTCCGGGCCGCCGGCTATCGCACCGGTTGTGGCGGTCATATAGCTGCCGCTGCCGTTGGAGGTGAGAATATTCACGTTCGCGGCCGTGACAGGCTCGTTATAGGGGTTCAGGCACTCATTGACCATGTCCAGCCAGGACTCGACGTCAAGGCTGACATAGCTGATGTTGTTTATGGTGCAGGACGCGCCGATGGGCGCGGTGTGGAAGTTTATGTTTTCAGACGTACACATGAGGAATTGCCGTGCAAAAAAGGCCATGTTGCTCGCGTCCAGGTCGGTTTCGACATTGTCCAGACAAAGCTGAATGATATTCGTCAGGTTCGGGATATTGCCCAGCGAGAGCATCTGGCTGGCAATAGCCTTCAAAAGATTCTGCTGCACGCCGATGCGCTCCAGGTCGCCGCCGGGGTAGCCGCCGCCGTTGTTGCCGTAGCGGTAGCGGAACACGCCGAGGGTTTCATAGCCGTTGAGAAGCTGATAGCCGGACTTGAGATGCACGTGGAAATGCTGGTCGCCGTCGTCGTAGTCCATGTCTATCGGCACGTCAAAGTACACGCCGCCGACCTCGTTTATCACGTCCTCGACGACCTTGAGATTGACGACCGCGTAGCAGTCCACGTCAAAGCCTATCAGGTTTTTTACGTGGGTTTTCAGCCCCTCAATGGGGTCCTTGCCGGAATTGAAGTAGCCGGGGTAGACCGCGTTTATCTTTTTAGGCGTGGAGCCCCAGCTTATATTTGCCATCGTGTCGCGCGGGATGTTCACGCAGTCGATGGTGTGCTTGTTGGTGTCCAGCTTGCCGGCGATTATGGTGTCGGTGCTGTTGCTCTCATGGTCGCGGCCGACAAGCAGGAAGGTGTATATTCCGTCGTCGCGGTCCGTGAGCAGCGCGCCGTCAAAATCGTCCACGGGGTCGTCCGGGTCCTCGGGAGCGGCGCTGCTGTTCGGGTCCTTCGTCTCGCTGCCGGGCTTTGGCGAGACGGAGGCGCTCGGCGGTTTTTTGTCGGCCGTCTCCGGCGGCTTCTCCCATATCGAGTAGCCCACAACGACGGCCACGACGGCCAGCACGACCGCGCCGAGCGCAATCATTGCCCGGCGCAGGGCCTTTTTCTGCTTTTTTTTCTCTCCCGCCGGCTTTGGCGCATCCGGCGCGTCCTTCTTTTTCTTCTTGTTTCCGTACAGTTCCATTTGCATAACGCTCCCGAAATCTTGTGTAAAAAATGAATGCGCCGGCGGCGCAAAAAAGTCTCCTAATAATATAAACACATTTTGGCCCAAAAGTGTATCATTTTTGAAAAATTTTAAGATATTTTTGTGGAAAAATTTTTGACCCAAAAGGCGGGATTTGCCGTGAAAATGACCGATTGCCCCACGCTGAGCAAAAAATCCGGCCGCCGCTATTGAAAAAAGCGCAGGAATATAATAAAATCAAAATTTATAAAACCATGCTTTTCTGGTGATTACGGATGATGAACACATATAACGCGGGAAGCTGCGACATAGCGGTTATAGGCGCGGGGCACGCGGGGACGGAGGCGGCGCTGGCCGCGGCCCGGCTGGGACTGGACACAATTTGTTTTACGATAAACCTTGACGCGGCGGGCAACATGCCCTGCAACCCCGCCATAGGTGGCACAGGCAAGGGCCACCTTGTGCGCGAGATTGACGCCCTCGGCGGCGAGATGGCCCGCGCGGCGGACGCGTGCGCCATACAGTACCGTATGCTCAACCGGGGCAAGGGACCGGCGGTGCACTCCCTGCGCGCGCAGTGCGACCGGCGGCGCTATCAGCAGGTAATAAAGCACACCCTCGAGCGGCAGGAAAATCTCCGCGTAAGGCAGGCCGAGGTCGTCGCCGTGGGCACGGAAAACGGAAGCGTCAGCTCCGTGACGACGGCCACGGGAGCGGTGTATGCCTGCAGGGCGGTCATTGTGGCGAGCGGGACGTATCTGCGCTCGCGCACCATAATCGGCGAGGTACTGCGCGACTCGGGACCCGACGGCCTGGCGGCGGCGGGGCCGCTGTCGGACAGCCTCGCCGCGCTGGGGCTTACGCTGCGCCGCTTCAAGACCGGAACGCCTCCGCGGGTGAACGCCCGCAGCGTGGATTTCTCGAAAATGGAGCTTCAGCCGGGGGATGAGCACATAGAGCCGTTCTCCTTCTCCACGCCGGCCGAGGGGCTGAAAAACCGCGCGGTGTGCTACCTGACCTACACCAACGAGGACACGCACACCATAATCCGCGAAAACCTCGCGCGCAGTCCGATATACGCGGGAGTTATCGAGGGCGTGGGGCCGCGTTACTGTCCGTCGATAGAGACGAAGGTGATGACCTTCCCCGACAAGCCGCGGCACCAGCTTTTCATTGAGCCGATGGGGCTTAACACCGAGGAGCTGTACATTCAGGGCTTTTCCTCGTCCATGCCCGAGGAGGTGCAGCTTCAAATGCTTCGCACGGTGTCCGGCCTTGAGCGCGCGGAGATGACGCGTCCGGCCTACGCGATAGAGTACGACTGCGTGGACCCGACGGAGCTTTTGCCGACGCTGGAATGCCGCGCGGTGCCGGGGCTGTACGGCGCGGGGCAGTTTAACGGCTCGTCCGGCTACGAGGAGGCGGCGGCGCAGGGGCTTATAGCGGGCATAAACGCGGCGATGAAGCTGCTTGGGCGGGAGCCGCTGATTCTTCGGCGCAGCGACGGGTATATCGGCACGCTTATCGACGACCTTGTGACCAAGGGCACGGACGAGCCCTACCGCATGATGACCTCGCGCACGGAATACCGCCTGCTGCTGCGGCAGGACAACGCCGACGAGCGTCTGTGCCGGTTCGGCCGGCGCGTGGGTCTGGTCGGCGGAGAGCGGGCAGACGCGGTGCGGGAGAAGTACGCCGCGGTGGAGCGCGAGATAGGCCGGCTTGAGCACACAGGCACGGCTCCGTCCCCCGAGCTTGAGGCCCTGCTTGAGCGCGCGGGCGCGGGGAGGGCGGAAAACGGCGCGGCCCTCGCCGAGCTGCTGCGCCGCCCGAGAATAAGCTATGCC
>CATJWA010000257.1 GCA_949744025.1 uncultured Eubacteriales bacterium | reverse complement strand
GACAGGTTTTATGTTTCCTGATATGCATCTCTGGCTGAAAATTCTTCTGGCGCTCGTCACGGCTTTCGTCATTGCGCTGGCGGCCACTCCGATAGTAAAATCCTTTGCCTGCAAGGTCGGCGCAATGGATGTGCCGGGCGAGGCACGGCGCGTACATGACCACCCCATCCCCCGCATGGGCGGCATGGCGATATTCCTGGGCTTTCTCATCGCCGTCGTGCTTTTCGCGCGCATAAGCTCCCAGGTACAGGGCATACTCATAGGCTCCGTGATAATCGTCGCCACCGGCGCGGTGGACGATATAATCTCGCTCCGGTACTGGATGAAGCTGCTGGCTCAGATTATCGCGGCCGTCGTGGCCGTGGCGCACGGGGTTGTTATCGAGGTGCTCATGAACCCGAACATCTTCAGCCAGAACCAGTCGCTGCTGCTCGGCGCGCTGGGCGTGCCGATAACTATATTCTGGATAGTCGGCATCACCAACTCCGTCAATCTCATTGACGGGCTGGACGGGCTGGCCTGCGGCGTGTCCACGATAAGCTCGATTACAATGCTCGTGGTCGCCATCATGCTCTCCGAGAGCAATGTCGCGGTTATCCTCGCCGCGCTCGTCGGCGGCTGCGCCGGCTTTATCCCCTACAACTTCAACCCCGCAAAAATCTTCATGGGCGACACGGGCGCGCTGCTGCTCGGCTACGTGCTGGCTACGGTGTCGGTCATGGGTATGTTCAAGTTTTACGCAATCGTCACCTTTGTCGTGCCGATTCTGGCGCTGGCGCTTCCGCTCTTTGATACGCTTTTCGCCATAATCCGCCGTCTGCTCAAGGGGCAGAACCCCATGACGCCCGACCGAGGGCACCTGCACCACCGCCTGATTGACATGGGGCTGAGCCAGAAGCAGGCAGTGGCGGTTCTGTACGCGCTCAGCGCCATGCTGGGCCTGACCGCCGTGGTGATAAGCACCAGCGGCGGGCTGCGCGTGCTGCTTATCATAGTGGAGCTCTTTATCGCCGCGGCCGTGGGCGTTTTTGTGATACGCACCATAGAGCACCCGGCGCACCATCCCGCCGAAAACCATGTAAACCCCATAGCCGAGCACTACGCGGCCCATCATCCCGAGCTCAGGCGCGAGGAAGGCACGGAGGAGGAACAGCAGTGAAGAAAATAAAGGTCATGTCCGTTTTCGGCACGCGTCCGGAGGCCATAAAGATGTGCCCCCTGGCGCTGGAGCTGGCCTCACGGCCGGAGTTTGACAGCACAGTATGCGTAACCGCGCAGCACAGGGAAATGCTCGACGGCGTGCTGTCCTGCTTCGGCGTACAGCCGGATTTCGACTTGGATATCATGGAGTCGGGGCAGACGCTCTCCACTATCACAACAAAAATTCTCACGCTGATAGGCCCCGTGATACAGAGGGTGCGTCCCGACGTACTGCTTGTCCACGGCGACACGACAACCACCTTCGCCAGCGCGCTGGCCGCCTTTTACGAGCGCGTTTCCGTCGGCCACGTCGAGGCCGGCCTGCGCACCTACGACCGCTACTCCCCTTTTCCGGAGGAGCTCAACCGCTGCATGGTCGGCCGTCTGGCACAGTACCATTTCGCGCCCACGGCGCAGAACCGCCGAAACCTTGAGCGCGAGGCCGTGACCGGACGGATTTTCGTCACCGGCAACACGGTTATCGACGCGATGAAGTACACCGTCAAAGGTGAAAAATTCGACTGCGCGGCGCTCAACGGCGTTGACTTTTCCCGCCGCGTTATCACAATGACCTGCCACCGCAGGGAAAACTACGGCGCGCCGATGGAGAGCATATTCTCCGCTGCTGCCGAGCTCGCCCGCCGCTTTCCGGACACGCTGACGGTCTACCCAGTGCATTTGAGCCCCACGGTGCGCGAGTGCGCGGCGTGTTTCCTGTCAAATATTGAGAACGTAATGCTGATTGACCCGCTCGACGCCATGGATATGCACCGGCTCATGCTGCGCAGCTACATGGTGATGACCGACTCCGGCGGCATACAGGAGGAGGCTCCCGCCCTCGGCAAGCCCGTTCTGGTACTCCGGCGCGAGACCGAGCGGCCCGAGGCCGTTGAGGCCGGTACTGTCAAGCTCGCGGGTGTTGACAGGGATACCATTCTTGAGCTTGCCGGCGAGCTTTTGACCGACGAGGCCAAATACTCCTCCATGGCCCACGCCGTAAATCCCTACGGCGACGGACACGCCTGCCGGCGCATAGCGCAGGCCCTGCTGCACTCCTTCGGCATGGGGGAGGCTCCGGAGGATTTTGCCGTATGAAAAGGCCGCGTAAGGCCGCGCTTTACGCGCTTATTGTGCTGCTGGCCGCCGCACTGGTCTACCTTGTGCTGCGCCTGTCGCCAACCGCCTCGGTGGACACGGCGGAGGTCATACTGCCCACGCCCGCCGCCGAGGCGGACGAGCGCCCCGGCGGCACTGCCGAGGCCCAAAGCCGCGTGATAGCAGTCACGCCCGAAACCGTTCAGGCCGCCGTGGGGATGCTCTCGCGCGCGGGCAGCTATTCGCGCATGATAATAGCCGAAACCTTCTGGACCGGCGGCAGCGCCGTGCGCAGCATAAACGTCTCGGTAAGCGGCGAGCGCGCGCGTCTGACGATTTCCGACTCCGGCGGCGTGAAAAACGTGCTTATTTCCGGCGAAACGCTTTGGATATGGTATTCCGACTCCGGAAAAATTTACACCGGTCCCGCCGGCGGCTCCGCTGCCGACGAGTATCAAAGCCTGCTGACATATGAGGACCTTCTCCAGCTTGACCCAAAGTCCATCACTGACGCGGGCTATACGGATTACAACGGCGAGAGCTGTATCTACGCCGAGTATACCTCCGGCGAGCTGGGATATGTCTCACGCTTCTGGGTTTCGGTAAAATCGGGGCTGCTCATGGGCAGCGAGACGCGCGACGGCGACAGGCTCGTCTACCGCATGGATTCCTCCGTACCTGATATCTCCACACCGGACGAGAGCGTTTTTCAGCCGCCTGAAGCTTAGAGCCTGTATCCACAAGCGCCGGTATACCGGCCGGGCTGGAGACTTTCGCCTGTGAATACAGGTTAAAGCAGAAACATCGCCGCCATGATATACAAAAGCTCCTCATCATGGCTTTCCCTGTACATCAGGTATAAAATCATAGCCAGAATCAGGTCGTCCGTCTCTAAATTCATCGGAGACAGACGGCCCAGCAGCCGTCCGAGCTCTCCGCTCAGCCCGCTGAGCGGTCCTGCTGGCCTTTGGGCTCCCGGTCCCGGCGCGCTTACAGGGCGCGGCGCCGGACGCTGCGTGTTTGCTCCGGCGCCCTGCGTCTGCTGTCCCTGTCCCGGCTGAGAACCTCCCCGCTGCGGCTCTGTCCGGCTCCGGCTCTGGGGCGGCGCGGGGGATTGTCCCGCCTCGGCATGAGGCTGGCGTACCGGTATGCTCACGGCGCCGTCGTCCACGCGTTGGACGCGGCCCGTATTCCCCTGGTAACGGTTATACACTCCCGTCACCCCCGTACTCACGCAGGGCGGCGCGGGCGACCTTGGCAATGCGCGCGAAGCGTATGGCCTTTTCCATCTTCTCTCGCCGCTCCTGCTTAAGATATGGGCCCATGGCGCGCAGCAGCTCGGTTTTCTCGCTGCCGCCCTGCACCTGGGACATGAGCCGTCCTATTTTGGAAAACATCTCCGCGTCGAAGCCCCCGAGGCCGCCCAGTGCTCCCAGGCCGCCCAGGCTGGGGCCCGAGTCCGCGCCGGAGCTTTGTCCGGAGTCCGCGCTTTTGCTTTGCTCCGGCTCAGGCTCCTGCTTCCTGTCGGAACCGCCGCCCATGAACTGAGAGGCCAGATTCATTATCTTCTCCATCTCCGCGGGATTTCCGAGAATCGAATTTATCCTGTCTTCAAACTCGCTCATGGGCGCGCCTCCCTTCTTATTTACCCTTCATTGCCTGCTGGAGCTTCTGCGCCAGCGCCCTGCCGTCCGGTGTGGACAGCACCTGGGCCAATATGCCCTGCAGCGCGGCTGCGTCGCCGCTTTTCGCCGCCCGTTCAAGCGCCGCCTGGTCAATCGACTGGCTTATCCGCCGCCCCTCGGCACAGTCGGCAGCCTTCATCAGCCTCTCGGCGTTCGGATTGCCCCGAAACTGTTTTTCCAGCTCGGAAAAATTGTTCATAATCAATACTCCTTTATGAGTTTTCAGCTCGGCTGCGAGCTTTTCCCTCACTCCATTATATTCACAAAATGAAAGAAGGTGCGTACTTTGAAGATAGCGGTTTTCTCCGACTCGCACGGAAACACGGAAAACATGCTCACGGCTATCGCCGGTTTCTCGCCGGACCGCATCATTCACCTCGGCGACGTCGCGCCCGACGCGGATTTCATCGCCGCGCAGTACCCTGAGCTTGAGATGTACAGCGTGCGCGGCAACTGCGATTATTTCTCCACCGCGCCGGAGTCACAGCTCATTGAGCTGGCCGGAGTGCACATCTTTCTCGCCCACGGCCACCGCCACGGCGTTAAAACCTCCCTTGATTCATTTTTGAACTCTGTGTATTTCTCCGGCTCCTCGCTGGGGCTGTTCGGACACACTCACCGCGCCATGTGCCGAAGCTTCGGCGCGGTGCAGCTTTTCAATCCCGGCTCCTGCGGTTTCGGCCCTTCCCCCACTTACGGGCAGATTATTATTGAAAACGGCGAGGCGTTTTGCAAAATTGCCGATATAAAATAAAAACAAGCGTTTTATCCCCCACTTTATGTCTGTGAGGTAAACATATGAGAAGTCCTGACCAGGTCCTCGGCATTGTCGGGGGCCTTGAAAAAGAATACCCCCTGGCCGACTGCACGCTGGAATACAAAAAGGACTACGAGCTGCTGTTTTCCGTGCGTCTGGCCGCGCAGTGCACCGACGAGCGCGTGAACCTGATAACTCCCGCGCTGTTTGAGCGTTTTCCGACGCTGGAGTCCTTCGCCGCGGCCGCGCCGGAGGACGTAGAGCCCTACATACACTCCTGCGGCTTCTTCCGCGCCAAGGCGCGCGACATCGTTTTGTGCGCGCAAGCGCTGCTTGAGCGCCACGGCGGCAGGGTGCCGGGCACAATGGAGGAGCTTGTTGCCCTGCCCGGCGTGGGCCGCAAGACGGCCAACCTTATCCTCGGCGACATTTTCAACGAGCCGGGCGCCACGGTTGTGGACACACACTGTATCAGGCTGTCAAACCGGATGGGGCTTGTAGATAATTTGAAGGAGCCCGTAAAAATCGAGCGCGAGCTGCGCAAAATACTACCGCCGGAGAATAGCTCCGACTTCTGCCACCGTCTGGTAATCCACGGCCGCGCCGTGTGCACTGCGAGGAAGCCGAAATGTGACGAGTGCTGTGTTCGGCATCTGTGCCAGACGTTTTCAGGTTAAACTTTACTGCCGTTAAAGGAAGATTTATGAACGAAATTGAGACAAAACGCGAGCGGGCCGTTCTCGCCGGACTGTCAGCGGCCTGCTTTGACGAGAGCGAGCGCTCCACCGACGTGAGCATGGCCGAGCTTGCCGCGCTGGTGGAAACCGCCGGCGGCGAGGCCGTGGCCTGGCTTATCCAGAACCGTCCCTCCCCCGACCCGCGCAGCTTCATCGGCGACGGTAAGGTTGCGGAGATGAAGCAGCTCAGTGAGGCCAACGAATGCAATCTTGCGGTATTTGACAACGAGCTGAGCCCCTCGCAGATGCGCGTACTCGGCGAGGAGCTCGGCGTGAAGGTGCTCGACCGCTCGGGGCTTATTTTGGATATCTTTGCTCAGCGGGCGAGAACGCGGGAGGGCCAGCTTCAGGTTGAGCTGGCGCAGTACAAGTACCTGCTGCCGCGCCTGACGGGCATGTGGACTCATCTCGTGCGCCAGACCGCCTCGGGCGGGTCCTCCCCCATCGGCACCCGCGGCCCCGGCGAGACGCAGCTTGAGACCGACCGGCGGCACATCCGGCGCAAAATACAGAAGCTTCAGGAGGAGCTTGAGGAGGTACGCAAGGTCCGCGGCGTACAGCGCCGGCGGCGTGAGAAGAACGAAGTGCCCGTCGTCGCCCTCGTCGGCTACACCAATGCCGGCAAGTCCACACTGCTAAACCGCCTGACCGGCAGCGACATTCCGGCCAACAACCGCCTTTTCGACACGCTGGACACCACCACGCGCCTTATGAAGCTTGACGAGCTGCAGCAGGTGCTTGTATCCGACACCGTCGGCTTTATCCGCAAGCTGCCGACACATCTTATCGAGGCCTTCAAGGCCACGCTGGAGGAGCTTACCTACGCGGACGTGCTGCTGCATGTAATCGACCTGTCCAATCCGGAGTGGCGGACTCAGGCGGAGATTGTGGACGCTCTGATAGGCCAGCTCGGCGCGTCCCAGACGCCGTGCATCCGCGTTTACAACAAGTGTGATTTGTATCTTGACGAGCTGCCGCGCGGCGCGGACTGTGTGTGCATCTCCGCGCGCACGGGCGAGGGTACGGACACTCTTTTGAAAATGCTTTCGGATACCCTCGGCCGCGGACGGCGGCGGGCTGTATTTCTGATACCCTACTCCCAGGGCGCGATAGTTGACCAGCTTCACGCCGAGGCGGCCGTGCTCAGCCTTGACTACGGCGAGCGCGGCACGCTAATCGAGGCCATTGTAAAGCCCGAGCTCTGGGGGCGGATAAAGCAGTTTGAGGTGGAGGCCGGTCCGTCCTCCGCAGAGGAGAAGGGTACATGACAGCCTATCTGACACCCGCCGGCTTCGGCGAGGCGGAATATGTGGAAAAGCGCTCCCGTTTTATCGCGCGCGTCTGGCCCGCCGCGTGCGAGGACGAGGCGCTCTCGCGAATCGCGGAAATGCGAAAGCAGCACTATGACGCAACACACAACGTCTATGCCTACATCATACGCGAAAACGCCATAATGCGCTATTCCGACGACGGCGAGCCCTCCGGAACCTCCGGACAGCCCACGCTCAGCGTTCTGCGCGGCGAGGAGCTGCAAAATGTCTGCTGCGTCGTTACGCGTTACTTCGGCGGCACGCTGCTTGGCACGGGCGGGCTTGTGCGCGCCTACACCGCCGCGGCGAAGGCGGCGGTAGAAAACGCCGGCGTAAGCATGGTTTCACTCTGGAAAAACGCGCTGATAGCCTGTCCATACGCCCGCTTTGAGCGGGTTAAGCGGCTGCTTGAGGAGCACGGCGCGGTAATTGAGGAAACGGATTTTGCCGCAGAGGTGAGCTTTCGCGCCCTTGTGCGCGAGGATGCGGCGAACGGATTCGCCGCCGCTTTGACCGAGCTTACCGCCGGCAGCGTGGGCTGTGAATTCAGTGGAGAGTGCTTCCGCGCGGTCAAAATAAAACAGTTTGGTAAAAAATTTTAAAAAATAAAGGAAAAAGGGCAGCGAACGTCGTATAAGAAATAGTAGGGGTTTATCGAAATGCGTATTTTTATTTTTCGGAGGTGCAATTATGGACTGTCCGAGGCAAAAACGCGAAAGGCTTGAGACGATGATGATATGCTCTCACGGCGCGCTCTCCTCCGCTTCACGCGGCCGCGCCGTGCCGGAGCCACCCTGCCCCATGCGTACCTGCTTCCAGCGCGATGTGGACAGGATAACCCACTGCAAGGCTTTTCGCCGCCTGAAGCACAAGACCCAGGTATTTCTTCAGCCCGAGGGCGACCACTACCGCCCCCGCCTGACCCACACCCTCGAGGTCACGCGTCTGGCACGCACCATTGCCCGCGCGCTGGAGGTCAACGAGGATTTGACCGAGGCGATTGGTCTTGGACACGACCTTGGACACACGCCCTTCGGTCACGCCGGCGAGCGCGCCCTGCGCGAGATTTATCCGGCCGGCTTTCACCACTACGAACAGAGCCTGCGCGTAGTGGATGTGCTCGAGCGCGAGGGCAAGGGGCTGAACCTCTGCTGGGAAACGCGCATGGGCATATTAAACCACACGCACGGCGCGCCCGACGACACGCTTGAGTCCACGATAGTCCGCTATGCCGACCGTATCGCCTACATAAACCACGACCTTGACGACGCCATACGCGCCGGCATACTCACCGACAGCGACGTACCCGAGCGTATACGGAACAAGCTCGGAAGCCGCAACAGCGAACGTATAAACGCCATCGTCACCGACCTCATCGAGAACAGCGGCGGGGGCGAAATTCTCATGTCTCCCGATATGGCCGAGATATTCGACATTTTCCATAAGTTTATGTACGAGAGCGTGTACTATAATCCCGTGGCGAAGGGCGAAGAAAGCAAGGTAAAAGGTATTTTAAGCGGAATTTATGAATATTATGTCAACCATCGGGACAAACTTCCCGGAGAATTCAAGCAAATTTCAGAAAATGAGGGGCTTGAGCGCGCCGTGTGCGACTATGTCGCCGGCATGACCGACGGGTATGCGATGGAGGTTTACGGGAGTATTTTCATACCGATGTCGTGGACGGTCAAATGAATGTCCGCAAAGCGGACACTCATTTGAAGGGAGATATTCAAATTAAAGGCCCTGCGGGCCTTCAATTTGAGATTCAGAGGAACGGTGGCGCCCCGCGCTTTGCGCGATGGTGTGTCCACGCTTCGCTTTGCGCCTTTGTTGTCTTTGCCCGCGGGCTAACAAAGACAAGTCGACGCGCGCTGCGCGAGAGGGATTTTTCCGAGGCGCATGTCCTCAGAAAAATGATTTTAATTTTTTCGCGGCACTTCGTGCGCGAACTCTGCGGGGCTTTTGGCAGATTGGAGGTGACGGGGGATTGGCGTTTTCGGAAAGCTTCTTGCAGGAGCTGGCTGACAGAAACGAGATAAGCGACGTGGTCGGCGGATACGTCAAGCTGAACAAGCGCAGCGGCAGCAACCTGTTCGGGCTGTGTCCCTTCCACAGTGAAAAAACTCCCTCCTTTTCGGTTTCGCAGGACAAGCAGATTTACCACTGCTTCGGCTGCGGCAAGGGCGGCAGCGTAATAAACTTCATAATGGAGATAGAAAACCTCTCATTCCGCGACGCGGTTGAGTTCCTTGCGCGCCGCGCCGGGATGGAGGTTCCGGACGACCGTCCGGACGAGGCGCGGCAGAGGCGGGACCGTATGCTTGCGCTCAACCGCGACGCGGCGCGGTTTTTCTTCCGCCAGCTCACCTCTCCCAGCGGAAAGCCCGCGCAGGACTATATTCTCAAGCGTAAAATTTCACCCGCCACAGCCAAGACCTTCGGCCTGGGTTTTGCCCCCAATAGCTGGGACGCGCTGACCTCGGCAATGAAAGCCCGCGGCTACACAGAGCAGGAGCTCGCCGACGCGGGGCTCGCACGTCACGGCAAAAGCGGACGCGGAGTTTATGACACTTTCCGCAACCGGCTGATGTTTCCGGTCATCGACGTGCGCGGCAACGTGATAGGCTTTTCCGGACGCATACTTGACGACGGAGAGCCTAAGTACATGAACAGCCCCGAAACTCTGGTTTTCAACAAAAGCCGCAATCTTTTCGCGCTCAATCTCGCAAAAAAGTCGAAAAGCGGATACATCATTTTATCCGAGGGCAATATAGACGTTGTAGCCCTTCACCAGGCCGGCTTTGACAGCGCCGTGGCCTCGCTGGGCACCTCGCTTACAGCGGAGCAGGCGCGGCTTATTTCCCGCTATGCAAATGAGGTTATCATAGCCTATGACAGCGACGGCGCAGGCCAAAAAGCCTCGCAGCGCGCAATCGGAATACTGGAAAAGCTCGATTTGAAGGTGCGCGTATTGCAGCTCCCCGACGGTAAGGACCCCGACGAATTCATAAAAATGAAGGGTCCCGACGCTTTCCGGAATCTTTTGGAGACAACGGAAAACCACGTTGAGTACCGTTTGCAGCGCGTGCGCGGCCAATTTGATTTGAATGTGGACGAGCAGAAGGTTGAGTGCCTGAAGCGCTCGGCCGAGATAATAGCAGAGCTGTCCAGCCCCGTGGAGCGGCAGGTCTACTCCATGCGTCTGGCCGAGCTTACCGGCGTAAGCGCGGCGGTGGTCGGCGACGAGGTTGAACGAACGAGAAAAAAGCTGCTCTACCGCGCGAAGAAGCAGTACGAGCGGGACAGCATGCGCCCGGCGCACGTTGTCCGTCCCGCCGCGGGGACGCCGCAGTATGAAAACCTGCGCAGCGCCCGCGCCGAGGAGGGGCTTATCAGGCTGTACTACCTCGACCCTGCGCTCTTTGACGGAGCGGATATTTCGCCGGAGGACTTTTCCTCCCCCGTGCTCGCCCGTTTTTTCTCCGTGCTGCGCGAAAAGGCGCAAACTCACACACAGCTTTCCATGGCCGCCCTGGCTGAGAGCTTCAGCGGAGATGAGATAAGCCTGCTGACAAACATATTAAACGACCCGAGTGTTCCCGACGCGCAGCCGAACCGCCGGCGCGCAATGGACGACTACATAGAAATAATCAAAAGTGAAAAACAAAACAGCTCTGCCGGAGACGATTTGATGGCTCTGGCGCAGCAGATGAGAAACAGGAAAAGGTATGGTGGATAAAATGGCTGAGCGCAAAAAGAACGAGACGATACATGAGCCGACCGCAAAGGAACTCAAGGAGATGGCGGACAGGCTTCTTGCCGAGGCCGACGCAGCCGCGAAAAGCTCCTCCGAGGAGGATACGGTGCCCTTCACGCTCATAGAGATACCGCCGGACAGCTCCGGTGCAAAGAAGGGCGTGAAAAAAGCCCCGAAGGCCTCTGAAAAGGAGCCCGAGCCCTCCAGGCCGCCCGAGGAGGTTCTGCACGAGCTGCTGGAAAAGGGCAAAAAGACCGGCAAGCTGACCAACAAGGAGCTTGAAATACTTGAGGACCTGAACGTGGACGCCGACACCCTCAGCCACTTTTATGAATCCATAGAGGCCGCGGGAATTGACACCATAATTGAAAACGACGATTTTCTTCCCCCGATAGACGAGGACGCGATACCCGAGCTCGACGAGATTGAGGAGGTCACCGAGGAGGAGATTCTCGACACCGACGCTATGGTGGACACCTTCTCCACCGACGACCCCGTGCGCATGTACCTCAAGGAGATAGGCAAGGTCGCGCTGCTCTCACCCGAGGACGAGGTTGACCTGGCCGTGCGCATGGCCGAGGGCGACGAGGATGCCAAGCGCAGAATGGCAGAGGCCAACCTGCGTCTGGTCGTGTCCATAGCCAAGCGCTATGTCGGCCGCGGGATGCTGTTTCTCGACCTCATTCAGGAGGGTAATCTCGGTCTTATAAAGGCAGTGGAAAAATTTGACTATACCAAGGGCTACAAATTCTCCACTTACGCAACCTGGTGGATACGTCAGGCCATAACCCGCGCCATAGCCGACCAGGCCCGCACGATACGCATACCCGTACACATGGTTGAGACTATAAACAAGGTCATCCGTGTCTCACGCCAGCTTTTGCAGGAGCTCGGCCACGACCCGAGCGCGGAGGAGATTGCCGCGGAGATGAACATGCCCGTGGACAAGGTGCGCGACATACTCAAGATTGCTCAGGAGCCTGTCTCCCTTGAGACGCCTATCGGCGAGGAGGAGGACAGCCATCTCGGCGACTTCATCCCGGACAACGACGCATCTGAACCGTCGGAGGCGGCGTCCTTCACGTTGCTGAAGGAGCAGCTCGTAGACGTGCTGTCCACGCTGACCCCCCGGGAGGAGAAGGTGCTGAAGCTCCGCTTCGGCATTGAGGACGGCCGGACCCGCACCCTCGAAGAGGTGGGCAAGGAGTTCAACGTCATCCGGGAGCGGATCCGCCAGATCGAGG
>CATJWA010000256.1 GCA_949744025.1 uncultured Eubacteriales bacterium | reverse complement strand
TCCGCCCTCTTGGGAGTCTATCTTTTTTTCTTCACCTCCGCCACAAAACTACATTTTTTCCTCGGCGTTTTCTTTCATTTTATCATTGGCGCTGACACCCGTGACCCGCGCGATATAGCGGCAGAGCTTGGTATTGAGATTATGTACTGCCCGTTTAAGGTGCAGAAGGGCGCTTACAAGGTTATAATGCGAAACCGCTTTATGTTCATAAAGAACGACTTAGATCCGGTGATGGAGAATATAGTCCTGCTCCACGAGCTGGGGCATGACAGCCTGCACAGAGATGAAGCCACAAAAGCTGGCGGCTTCAAGGAATTTAACATTTTTGACATTCGGGACAGCAGAATGGAGTACGAGGCGAACGTATTCGCCACTCAAATCGCGCTGCCGGACGACGATTTTCTCGAACTGGCCGAGCGTGGGTATGACGTGCAGCAGATAGCAAGCGCCATGCACTCCGACGTAAACCTTGTGGCGCTCAAGGCCGACACGCTTATTTCACGGGGGTATAGGCTTCGGCCCCAGGAACACAGGAACGATTTTCTGAAATATGACAGGTGAGCACATGGCAGGCAAAACGTACATCGCCATAGACTTAAAATCCTTTTACGCCTCGGTGGAGTGCGCCGAACGGGGGCTGGACCCGCTGGACGCCAACCTTATCGTGGCCGACGAGGTGAGAACGGACAAGACCATCTGCCTTGCCGTGTCGCCCACGCTCAAGTCCATCGGCCTGCCCGGACGCCCGAGGCTCTTTGAGGTCCGGCAGCGTGTGGCGGATTATAACCGAGAGCGCAGGCGGCGAGCCCCTGGGCGGCAGTTTACCGGAAAGTCCGTTTTCATGTCCGAGCTGCGGAAGGACCCCTCACGGGAGCTTGATTTTGTGATCGCGCGGCCGCGCATGGCCTACTACATGGATTACAGCAGGTGCATCGTCGAGATATACCTGCGCTACGTCTCAATGGACGACCTGCTGCCTTACTCCATAGACGAGGTTTTCATTGACGCCACCGCGTATCTCCCCGCGCGCAAAATGAACGCCCACGATTTTGCTATGCTGCTTATACGGCAGGTTCTGAGGGAGACGCGCATCACTGCCACGGCGGGTATAGGTACGAACATGTACCTGGCCAAGATTGCAATGGACATAATGGCCAAGCGCAGCCCCGCGGATAAGGACGGGGTGCGCATAGCCCAGCTTGACGAGCTGAGCTACCGCGAGCAGCTATGGACGCACCGGCCGCTGACGGACTTCTGGCGCGTCGGCAGGGGCACGGCGCGGCGGCTGGAGAAGGAGAAAATCTTCACGATGGGCGACATCGCCCGCTGCTCCGCGGGCAGGCCCGGCGACTATTACAGCGAGGATTTGCTGTACAAGCTGTTCGGGGTAAACGCCGAGCTGCTTATAGACCACGCCTGGGGCTGGGAGAGCGCGGAGATTGCCGACTGCAAAGCGTACAAGCCGGAGTCGAAAAGCCTGAGCTCGGGGCAGGTGCTCTCCCGCCCCTACAGCTTCGACGAGGGCAGAATTGTCATCATGGAAATGGCGGACAGCCTTTCCCTTGAGCTGGTGAGGGCTGGGCTGCTGACCGACCAGGTAGTGCTCTACGTGGGATATGATATCGAAAATCTCACTGACCCGAAGCGCGCGGCAAGATACAGGGGCCCCGTAACCACGGACCACTACGGGCGGCAGGTACCCAAGTCCGCGCACGGCTCGCGTAATTTGGGGCTGCAAACCTCCTCGACGGCTAAAATAATGGAGGCCGTGGCGGCCTTGTATGACAGCATAGCGGACAAAAACCTGCTTGTCCACCGCTTCAATCTCGCGGTTATGCACCTGATTGACGAGAGCGAGGCGGAGCCTTATGTACCGGAGGCGGAGCAGCTCGACCTGTTCACGGATTACGAGGCGTTGGAGCGTGAGCGTGAGGCGCAGAAAGCCGAGCTTGAGCGGGAGAAGCGGAAGCAGAAGGCGCTCATAGGGATAAAGGACAAGTACGGGAAAAACTCAATCGTCAAGGGCTTGAACATGCAGGAGGGCTCCACTGGCATGGAGCGCAGCCGGCAGATCGGCGGGCACAAGGCTTGAGGTGGCATCTATGGAAAACGCAAGAGAAATCTACGGGGATATAATCGACCTTCCTCACCACGTTTCGGAGACGCGGCCGCGGATGCCGCGCTCCAGCCGCGCGGCACAGTTCTCGCCCTTCGCGGCGCTCACCGGCTACGATGACCTTGTCTCGGAGTCCGCCAGAGAAACGGAGGCGAGGCGGGAGCTGACGGAGGACGAAGAAGCGGAGCTTGATTTCAAGCACCGGTGTCTGCAAAGCCGCATTGGTGAGCGGCCGCATGTGACGATAAGGTATTTTGAGCAGGACGCTAAAAAAGCCGGCGGGCGTTATGTGGAGGTCAGCGGCGAGGTCAAGCGGATAAGCGGGCTTGAGAGGTCTGTGCTTTTGGCATCGGGCCAAGAGATTTTCATTGAGGATATTTTCGATATCTCGGGGGAGTTGTTCGATTGATGTAATATTAATTCGGTTGGCTGCCGAGCCCATGCTCGAAAAGCTGGATAGGGTTAAGGCCAAGCATGGACTGGTGGAGTAAGAGGCAGGACGCTTCTGTGTAAATAGATACCAGTATTGTGAAAACTGGAGGCTATTCATATCCGCATTATTAAGTTTTTTAGAAAGACAAGTAAGACGTGAAGAAATGCATATTTCAGACTGGAGATATCCAGATATATAAATCCGCGATTCTTGGAAGATTCATCGCGATAAACTTGAAGAAGCTTGCTGGTGTTACGGTGGGAAACAGCGGCATTATCACTGAAGAACGAATATTGGTGAATAACAATCCGGCTTAGTATCTTTCAAGCACGGATTTCGCCACATGAATTAACATCGTTTAGCCGCCTGTCCCAGCATAGCAAGGTTCCACCGGTCAGTCCACAAATATGGGAAAGCCCGCAAACGG
>CATJWA010000255.1 GCA_949744025.1 uncultured Eubacteriales bacterium | reverse complement strand
CTGCTGTAGAATTTGTTTTGCTTGGCTCTATTCGACACTACTACCCGAGCCGAGGGCGGCAAAGCTGAACTGTGCTGGCGCACACTCCGGGAATTTCACCCCTCCGAGGATCTCTCCGAGCTGCCCCCATTGCTTGAGTCTGTGGCTGGGCAGGGGTACCATTGTAGGCGGACGGGGTCGTTGCGAAACAGGCTGCCAAGCCTGCTTTTGGATGGATGGGAACCGCTGGGCACCTTGTCTGGCCGTCTTTTATGCAGGAAACCTGCACAGGTGGTCCTGGCGCATCCTCCGCATCGCTTTTCCTGTTTTAAGGGGCTCGTCCGCTGACGTTATTCAGTCGCCGGATATGACCGCATTGCCGCGGTGTTTTTCAAGGAACAGGAGAGGAAAACGCATGTTTTCTCCTCTCACTTTCTATTGCTGACTTTTTTGGATTTTTATAACCAAAATTTTTAATGTTTTGAGAATTTTCTTTTTTCGCTTGCTGATTGCAGCCTGAGAAATGCCTTGCTCCTCAGCAAGTTCTTGCTCAGTTTTGCGATTTTTGCTTAAGTACAGCGAAAAAATAAGTTTACAGCTCAAAAGATCTAATTGAGCAAGTGCGGTATAGAGAGCCTGAGCATCCATGCGCATAATGGCCTGATATTCAACATCCTGCGATTCATCTATGAGCACTTCCTCACCGCAGCATCCGTTTTGATCTTTAATAGAATAGAGGGATAACGGACTATGGCCGTCGCTGCAGGCTCGTATGTAATAACTGTGATTCAATTCCTCCCTGTATTTTCGAGCTTGTGCTTCTGTGGCCTCCAGCACGACATCACCCATATCAATGAAGTGCCGGCTCTTACCATCCGGAGAGGTTACATAGCTGTAAAACTCCTCGCCTGACATCTCAATCCATTCGACTTCCTCGGGCTTGCATTCGGGGTCTTTCTTTCTGAAATATCTTTTGTACATTTCATTTCCTCCGTTTCTGAATATTTGTGGTTGGCAAATATCAGAAACGGAGGACCGCGGCAGAGGGGAAGATTAGGGACGTTTGGATTTCTTATAATTCGGCAAAAGTCGACATAAAAAAGCCCTGTAAAGACCGTAAAGATCTTTACAGGGCTTTTACTTCGATATATGCATTTATTTTGTAGTATTCCGGACAAATCATAATCATCCCCGTTTTCGTAAGCTGAACGAAGTCAGGGGAGGATTACTTTATTTCCGCCTGTATTCCATATAGTAGGTGTAAAGGCTTTTGTGTTTTCTAAGCGGGAGTATGGAATACTAAAAGCTTATCACAGATGGCAGTGCCGGCATTCCTTTCTGGCTGCGTTGCGAATAAGAATAACTGTTGCACTACAGCACTTACAGTGTGCGGACTATGCCGCGCGGCATGGCTGCCTTTTTAATTTTTATTGGCCGTCTGACAATGCTTTGTGGCTAAGATAATGGAGCGCATTTGTCAGTCGCTGGGCAAAATTTGGGGTGAGTTTTTGCGGTGAGGAGAGAGGCCAAAGACATCGGAGCACATAACAGGGAAAACAGGACTTATAAAACTGCAAGTCCTGTTTTCTGGGTTGCTGAGTATTTCATTTCAAGGGCACCGTTGTGCGGAATATAGAGTGCAGCGCGTGAGTGCAGGAGTGTCTGGGACAGGACGGGACAGCGGGTGACGCCCCGCCCTGCTTGGGTTTGTGCTGAATGTTTGCGGTGGCTTTACGTGCGCTCCTGACTATAAACATGGCAAAACCCATTGCCAATCTGAAATCACCTCAGCCGCTTGTCATAGACGCCGAGGTACATGTCGAGCCAGCAAAAGCCGTAGGTGCCTAAACCCGCGGGGAAATATATATTTTTCCTGCGGGTTCCGTTTTCAAGCTCCTCAACCACCTCAAACGCATATCTGTCATCTTTTTTCGCGTTGTCAATCAAGCTGCGGACACAGATTATCTGGTGTGGAATATAGCGCGCGAGACATTGGCTCAGCTCCTGCGTGTAGTTTCGGTCTGTGTAATCATAATCATACCGTTCATCCCAGCTCAATATCTCCGCCCCCTTCCTCGCTGTCAAACACGATTTTGTAAACCCAGTTGTCCGGCTTGGCGTACTCGCTGCGGTTCCGTGCGAAGAAGCAAAACTCACCCGCCTCATTCTGATACCAGCCCTCAATGCCTTTCGTAAATTTTACTAATTTACAGGCTGTGAGGTCCCTGTCTGTGATGTAGATTCCGTTTTTCTCGTGTTCAATATAAATCCGGTCTCTGCCATCAATTCCTATGATTGAGTAGTCATAAGGCAGCTTCATATCATATTCTTCGGAGAATCTTTCCAGGGCAGAAAAATTGGGAAGCTCCGCGCGCCTTTCGGCCATGCTCTCATCCCACGGCACAACTGCGCCGTCGGGGGCGATTCCATAGCTGGCGAGCTCGCGCTCGTTGAGATAACCTTCATAGTTGTACAGGGTAAGCCTCTGATTCTGCGGCATATACAACCATCTGAGCAGGCAGGGGTCGGCCAACTCGCCCCTGAGATGGCTTAACTCAACAGCATCCGGGCCTGCCGCGGCGCTCAGGAAAAACGGACGCATTTTCTCCCTCTGGTCCTTGTCCCACGGCTGTGCCTGCCTGATAAGGGTGATTACCTCAATATTTTCCGCCGCGATTTCGGATGCAGTTTGGTAAACGCGCAGCCTCCAAGTGTCCGGAAACTCTCCGTACAGATGCATAAAAATCAAGTTGGAGTACAAGTCTCCGTACATGGACATTGTCACTTGTTTTCTTGTCCACGGGTCCATTCGCTTATCATTGAGCAGCTCCGTACTGCCTCGGCTGCTGTTTGTAAGCGGCGGAATACCTTCATGATGACCCATCTCCACAATCAGCTCTCCGCGGCTGAAAACGCTCAGCTTATCGTCTACATGAAAATAAGCGTGCTTAGTCCCGTATGTCGCCAGCACAGTTGTTTGCAGCAGCACCGACAGCTCGAGTGCGAGCGCGCATACCTCCTCATATTCCACGCCGTAGAGCGAAAGAAAGCGGCCGCTCTCCTCGCGCAGGATTCTATAGCTGCGGCCGGGTCTTTCAGACAGCAGCTTTATGAGCTTGGAAGGCACCGTGCATTTTCCGCCCCGCCGGATATGGCAGCTTGCATAGTTGACATTTTCCACAGGGGGCTTCAGCGGGGGCAGGAGCTTGTCCGGCAGATACGGCTTGCAGGAGACGCGGCAAGCGTCCATCGCCGCGGCGCCGTCCTCTCCGCAGGTGAAGAGCATACACATATCGCCGGCCTTGTTCAGGTAGAAGGCAATAAAGTCCTCCGCTGTGGGCTCGAAATTACAATAGGTCAGTTCAACATCAAAAATATAGATACCCTTACCCTGGGCCCAAACGTAAACCTGGCCGCTGCCGTCAATACCGATTTGCCTGTATCCGAGCTCCTCCAGAGAGGTGTACAGCGCGCAATAACAAGAAGGTATAAACGGCTCATACCGGCTGTAGCGAGTATCTCCGCTGTAGTATGCGTCAGGGTCTTCACACGGAATAATTCGACCGTCCGGCAGAATCTCGTAGTAATTGGGCCGCTTTATATAGCGCGGAAGCTCCAGCTCATAAGGAGGAAACGTGTTTTCGGTGCCAATGTGATTAGATGAGGGCTTTATGAGCTCAGGTATGCGGCTTATTTTTTCAAGTATGCCGGGGGACCGTGCGCTGCCGAACAGTAGCTTTATGCGCTCCTGATAATAGCGTGTAAATTCCGAGAGGGGCTTCTTTCTGTAAAAGTAAACGCTTATCTTTTCACTTGACGCGGTCTCGTCAAGATGTGCGTAAAAGCCCCTGTCGGGGGGAGGGGGCGTCGGGCTGAGATGAAAAATATCCCTGCATACAAGCTGCTCCCAATCGTCTGTGCGTTCCTGATCCGCGTCCCACGGCAGAAATGCCAGCTCCGGCAGGCTGAGAGCGTCATTTCCCGCAAGCTGCTCAATGCCGTTCGCACCGAGCCTTCGTCCGTCCTTGTAATCGGCGCTCGCTATGGCCTCTCCGCGCCGGTATACGGCAAAGCGGCAGTCGGCGCCCGGAATGCCGTATGCAGCGGCGGTGCATACTCCCGTCCGCTCGGACAGTGCGCGTGCCGCGGATTCCGCGTCCCCATTGGACAAAGCTTTGGGATAAACCAGCAGCAATTCGTCCCGTGTACAGAAAACCTCGTATGTATTTTCTGTCTCCTCGAGAAACTCCAATGCCGCATCGAGCACCGGCTTTTCGCCTCCATAAACGGCTATTACGCAGTAATTGTTTTTGTCTGCCATGAATGTACCCTCCGCAATTTTGGCAAGGCTGTGTTTTGATACTGAGCATAATCATTTTCGTTTCAAGGGCACCGTTGTACGGAATATAGAGTGCGGCGCGCGAGTGCTGGGGTGCCTGGAGCAGGACGGGACAGCGGGTGCTGCCCTGTCCTGCTTACTGCGGTGGTGTCGTTTTTGGGGGTGCTTTGAATTTAACTCATGGCTCTTTCGCTATCAGATGATTAATTTTCCACAGATATTTCCTCCAAGGGCAGTAAAGATCTTTTCCAATGCTGACTCGCCCGTGCCGTTGTTGCGCATGTATCCATTGCACCTCTGTCCATAGCCTTGATTGGGGTATGGGCAGAGGTGCTGGGGGGCTATGCATAGGGGATGACTGCGATATTTCACGCGGAGCATATTCATGCTAAATCTATCATACGCTCAAAATAGCGCAGCATATACACCTGCAGATCCTCACCGGAAATTTTCCGCTCCGGATAGACTTTTCCACTGTCGTCCAAGTCAAACAGACAAAGTGCCGATGCATAGGCCATGCCGCGCTCACATTCGGAGCAAACCTCACCTCTGTCGCTGTAGAACATTATAAAGCAGTCGGTACAGGTACCGTATGCCTCTGACATCGCACACAGCACCGTGGCCATGTGCTGGCGGTCCACTACGCCAGTCCGAGGAAAGCCGTTCAGCTCCAAATCTCTGCGCAGAGATAGGATATCGATCTGAAAACGGTCAGATTGTGCGACGGCAAATTTTTCGTGTGCGCTGTATATAAGGCTGCTCGTTTTTTCCACCTGGCTCCACAATTCGTCAAATCCTATCTCATCCGATTGGACTTCGGATATTCCGAGATGCTCTGCGCGCTTTTTCTCATCAGGGCTCCATTCAGAATAGATCAACGGATTCGCTATAAACCCTGTACCGCCGTCAATCAATGATGAAACAGCCGCAACACCGTTTTCAAAGCCGTTTATTGTGACATGCTGTGCCTCAAGCAGTGTTGTACCATTGGCGTCAATCAACCCCTCGCGATCCCCTGATTTGATGACAGAAACCCCTTCAAAGAATCCATATATTTCATCGTAGCTGTACAATTCTTCTCCGTTGCTTCTGTCATAAGCTGTGCTGATCTTATCATTTCTTACAATAACAAAATCGTCATAGATCCCGGGTGTATAGTTGCCTTTAATGTACTTGCCGCACTGCGGAAAATATATTCCCGCCGAGTTTTCAGCATCTCCAGCGATCCAAATATCCCCACACCAGCTTAAATAAGCCACGCCGGCCTTTGGAAGATACAGATCACCGTTCCAATCGGCCAGACGGTATGTTCCGTCACTTCTTTTGACCGCAAAAAGTCCATCTCCGCACTGTCCCGCCCATGTGTAATCCTCACTTAGAGGCCACTGCACATTGTTGCCCGATTTGTCTATTAGACATTGCTCTCCGCTGTCGCAGGTAACATAAGCGTATCCGCCAACAAAGGGATCGGCTTGAATATATTGGGGCTCGATAATGAATCGTCCTGACCTATCTACATAACCCCACAGACCGTTTTCCTTTACAGCTGCCAAGCCGTCGCTGAAATCCAGCGCGTCATCATATTCATAGCCCTCCTGTGGAAATGACGCGTTCAGCTCTACATCCAGGAAGCAGTATCTCTTTCTGGGAGCGTCAAATGTCGCTTGGGCGTTATCGTCCCAGACGTACATGCGCAGCATTCCCTCGGAGATCTGCAGCCCATCAAAATACGCGTCCTGTCTTGCCGCCTCGGTGTATTTTCCATACATATCTATTATGTATGTCTTTCGATAAAGAGAGTGCTCTGGAGGCTTTTCCGGTGTTACCACCGCGAAACCGCTGTTGAAATCTGTTGCCTGCGCAAACTGCGGCGTATAATACCAAAAATTCTGCCGGTTTATATAGCCATAATAGTCCGTGTATGTCGTTCGCGCCGCACGTAAGGCGAATTTGTCCGACCGGGGCAAAACGATCATGTGTGTGATTTCCTCGGGGATGGAGCACACTCCAAGGTATGAATACCGCTTTTGCCCGTTCTCTATCATTTCGATGATGCCATATGGCATTATCGCCGCCCAGACGCTGTCCATATCCGTATTAGGCGGATATGGACCCGTCTGCTCTCCACTGAGCTTGTTCAGAAAAATGCTTGATTCCCGGTTTCGTTCATACACCCCATAGTAACCGTTATGGCATGTATAGATCATCGCGTCCTCAAGCGGTTCAACCGCCCACTTAATGGTGTCAAATGATGCCTGAAAACTTGAGTATTGCTGCTCAGCGGCATTGTATATCATCATGGATACTGTCCTAAAAATGATGTATATTGCCATGAGGAGCACGATGATTATTATTTTGCTGTTCACACTGCCGACCGGCTTAGAATATCTTTTCATTTTCCTCTCCTGATACTACTCAGCGGATCTCCAAGTGTTCTAACACTTATCCTATCATGATGCATATAAATTGACCAGTGCCTCAAGCTGGGACTTGAATTGCGCTGTGCCCTCAATACGTTTTTCAATTTTGTAATATTCAGGGTAACGTATTTTCCCGTCGGCCATAATTGACCTACGAGCAGCCTCGCATATGTCTTTTCGGATATTTGCTGCTTCAATTTCCATCAGGGAATCAAATTGCTTTCGGGCAAGCGAGCCTTTAGTGTTTTGTGAGAGCACTTCTTGAATTCGATTTTTAAACAATATTGCATAGCTTGGAGTGAAAATATCTATATATCGACTATTTCCGTTTGAGGCGTAAAACCTGCTGTAATCATAACCTACTGCATCTAACTCACTGCCTATTGCTTTAACAAACTCATCTGCAACTTCGTCAGGTGAAATATAATACTCATACCCTTTATTATAAGTTACGATATACCTTGCTATTGAATTAATAGTGTCGTTTGCTCGATTTTTTGTATCCGTAAAGTATCTTGGTAGGTACATATTAATTAGTTCTCCGACATGTGGGTCTGGATATTTAAATCCTAAACAATAATCTAAAATATCAAATCCAAGGTCCCGAAGTGTATATGCTTCGCCAGTGTACTTATTGTATTCAGAACAGTAATCCTTCCAATTCCTACCGATTGTTTCTTTAAGATACTCTTTTTCATTAGGCCAAGTTGAGAAATTAGATTTTCTTCCCCAATCATCCCTATATATCAACTCAGTCATCCAATGGCTTATTTGTTCATTAGCTTTGGCCAAGCCCTTCTCTGGTGTGTAGTCTGCTGGATTAAATACATTTGTGCTGTAATTTCTGTCAATAATATCCAATCCCCAACTGCGCAATGTATTATCAATGCATGAAAGGCTAACAAAATAATTACCATTAACATTTTTTACTAAGTCAAGATTCAATAGACCAGTATAAAATCTGTTCCCGTCTTTATATATCAACTTTGTTCCGTTATACGTTAACGATTGACTATTATGTGAGGAACTATTGAAAAAGCCAGTAAATTCAGACAAAAGGATATACTGATCCGCAGGACGAGTAGAAGAACCTTCTCCGACTATGGCCTGCTTGGATATAGTTACCAAATCCTCACGATGATTTCCTATGGTTACACGCACCAACCCCAACGGGTCCACATATGTCAGTGGCCTGTTCTGCACATACAGGTACTGGACCAGAGACACGGGCTCATCGACATAAGCAGCCACATCATACACACTCGGCTCAAGAATGGGGTCCACGCTCGCAAATCTGCGGTTATCCGCATCATAGAACCTCGCCTTGGCGTAGAACATATTGAGCACGTTGTCATAGTCGTGCGTACCGTACCTCTTGACCATGTCGAGCTCGCGCATACCGCACTTGAGCACGGCGTTGTGAGTAATCTCGCCCCACTCGTTGTAGTGCGTCCAGCTCGTAACCTTCAGGCTCACCGGACTCGTCAGATAGTCCGCCGTGCCCAGATAGTCCATGTGGTAGTACAGCCGTATCTGGTTGCCGTTCTCAACGATGTTGCCCGAGCTGGTCTCCACGCCCGTGACGTTCACGCTCAGCCGGTCGTTGCCGTACACATAGCGGTAATCCAGCCCGTTTATCTCGTGCTCCGTCAGCGGCTCACAGGTCTCGCTGGTGTAGTCCACCACAAACTGCTTTACCACCGTAGACGGCTTCTTCACATTGCCGTTGCCGTTGTTGCCGTGGCTGTTTCCGCTGCTGTTGCCGTTGCCGTGGCCGTTGTTCGTCTCATTGCCTGTGGATACGTCGCCCAGCGGAGTGTACTTGCCGGCGTCCACGTCGTGGTAGCCGTAGCCGTTCTTCGCTATGGTCCAGACATTTTCAATAAGGGCGCCCAGACCGTTGTAGACGTACACGCTGCTTTCTCCCGCGGCGTTTATGCCCTTGACCATCCTGTTCGTCTCGTCATAGACGTACTGCGCCGTGGTGTTGAGCTTCTTGTTCTTCCCGTAGGTCTCTTTTACCAGGTTGCCCCTCTTGTCGTACTCAAACTCCGTGCGCGTCTGCCAGCCGTCCTCGCTGCTGGACGTTATCTGGTTGAGGTTGTTGAGCTTGTAGTCGACGGACTTGTTGCCCTGAAGGGTCTCGTAGGTGAGGCTGCCGAGGCTGTCGTAGGTGTAGCTGCGGTTGTCGTTGCCGTAGTCCTCGTGGGCGGTCACGATGCGGTGCAGGCTGTCGTAGGTGAAGGTGTTCTCCACCGTGGCCTCGCCCGTGCCGTTGCCCCGCATGTACTCGTAGACCATGTTCCCGCAGTCGTCGTAGCGGTAGACATGCTTCTGCTGCTTCATGTCCTTACCCGTCGGGTCCGTGTCCTCCACGCTGGTGAGCTGGCCTATGGCGTCGTAGTGGTAGTCCTCAATCCAGCCGTGGGGATAGACCATGCGGGTGGTCCTGCCCATGCCGTCGTAGGTGTAGGAGGTGGTGCGCCCGTCAGTCTCGGTCACGGTCTTCATCTGGCCCAGCAGGTCGTAGGTGTAGCTGGCCGTTGTGCCGTCGGGATAGGACACGCCGGTCCGGTTGCCGGTCTCGTCGTAGGTGTAGCCGACCTTGTTGCCCTTGATGTCGGTGGTCTTCGTGATGCGGTCAAGCAGGTCAACCTCAAAGGTGGTCGTGCCTGTCCAGTCCTCCATCTTCACAAGATCGCCCACGGCGTTGTAGGCGTAGCCGGCCTGTCTGCCCCCATTATAGTTTATTTGGGTCACCATGTCCAGCTTATTGTAGGAGTAAGAGGTGACATAGCCGTCGGCGTCTGTCTTGGAAACGAGGTTCTCGTTGCCGTCGTAGCCGTAGGTGGTGACGTTTCCGAGGGCGTCCACGGTGCGGGTGACAAGGCCGCGGCCGTCGTACTCGTATACGGTCAGCTCCCACTCGTCCACGCCGTCCTGGGTGTCCACGCGGTGCAGCTTGGTGGAGCTGAGGTTGCCCATGAGGTCGTAGGTAAACTTCGCGCTGTTGCCGCGGGCGTCGATGCTCTCTATGACCCTGCCGTTGGCGTCGAGGACGTAGGAGGTGGTGTGCCCGCCCTTGTCGGTGGAGGAGGTAATCTGTCCCTCTCCGTTGTAGGTGAAGGTCTCGGTCTTGCCGTCGGGAGTGGTGACGGAGATAAGGCGGTCAAGCTCGTCGTAGACGTAGAGCGTGTCGCCGTCCACGGTGGTCATCTTAGTGCGGTTGCGGTTGCCGTCGTAGACGTAGGAGACGGCGTAGCCCTCGGCGTCGGTCCTGACGGCGACGTCGCCGCGGTCGGTGTAGTCGTAGGAGGTGACTCCGCCTCTGGCATCGGTGACGGTGAGTACGCGGTCCATTTCGTCGTAGGTGTAGGCGGTGGAGTTTCCGAGAGCGTCGGTCATGGACACCACTCTGCCGCAGGCGTCGTAGGCGTAGGCCGTGACGGCGCCCTCCTCGTTGACGGCCTTTATGAGCCGCCCGTCCGCGTCGTAGGTGCGAGTAGCCACGCCGCCCTCCTCGTCGGTCCTGCCGACGATGCGGTCAAGGCCGTCGTAGGTGTAGTAGGTGGTATTGCCGTTGCCGTCGGTGGCGGCGACGATGTTGCCGTTGCCGTCGTAGGCAAAGCCGTGGGTGTAGCCCTCGGCGTCAACGTAGGATATGAGCTGGTCGTTGGCGTCGTAGGCGTAGGTAATCACGTGGCCGTCGGCCTGGGTAATCTTGACGATGTTTCCGTCTCCGTCGTACTCGGCAAGGGTAACGGCTCCCACGGGGTCGGTGACGGAGGTCACGCGGCCGGCCTTGTCGTAGGTGTAGGCAGTGGTGGCGCCGTCGGTGTTGGTCTCGGAAATGAGGTTGCCGTCCTTGTCGAAGACCTGAGAGGTGACGCCGCCGAGAGCGTTGATGACCTTAGTGAGATTGCCCACGCGGTCGTACTCATATTTGGTGGTGTAGCCTCTGGCGTTGGTGAGGGAGGTCATGCGGTTGTCCGCGTCGTAGGTGTAGGTGACGACATAGCCCTCCTCGTCGGTTACGGTGATGTTGTTACCGTTGGCGTCGTAGCTCATGGAGATCTGCGTGCCGTCTTTGTTCTTCATGCCCACAAGCTGTCCCTTGGCGTCGTAGAAGAAGGTAATAAGGTGCTTGCCGGCGTCGGCGGTACCCACGAGGCGGTCAAGCTTGTCGTAGGAGTAGGCCGTGGTATTGCCCAGAGCCGTGGTCTCGCTGAGCAGGTTGCCGTTGGCATCGTAGGTGTAGGTGACGGTGTTGCCCAGGGGGTCGGTATAGCTGAGCATATTTCCGTCCTTATCGTAGGTGTAGCTGCGCTTGTTGCCGTTGCGGTCTGTCTCGGATACAAGCTGTCCAAGGGCGTCATAGCTGCGGGAAATGGAATAGCCCAGGGGGTCCTTTGCTCCGGTCAGGCCGCTTTCGTTGTCGTAGGAATACTCCCAGCGCCCGCCGTTGGGGGTGGTCATGGCGCTCAGGCGGTCAAGGGCGTCATACTCAAGGCGCGCGGTGTCCCCCTCGGGGCCGGTCACGGAGGTGAGGTTGCCCTTGGCATCGTAGCCGAAGGAGGTAACCGCGCCCTCGGGAGAGGTCACGGAGCTTACGCGGCCGTTGGCGTCGTAGGTATAGGCGGTAACTCCGCCCTCGGCGTCGGTGACGGTGGCTACGTTGTCATCCGCGGTGTAGGTGTAGGCGGTGACAAAGCCCATAGCGTCGGTGAGGGAGGTGGTGTTGCCCACGGCGTCGTAGGTAAAGGCTGTTTTGCCGCCCATCGGGTCGGTCATGGAGGTGACCTGCCCATTGGCGTCGTAGGTGTAGGCCGTCACGCCGCCGAGCTCGTCCGTGGCGGTGAGCACACGGCCGTTGGCATCGTAGGTATAGGCCACGCTTGAGCCGTCGGCATAGGTGACGGCGGTCATGCGTCCGAGGCTGTCGTACTCATAGCCGGTGGCATGGCCTCTGGCGTTGGTGACGGAGGAAGTGCGGTACAGCTCGTCGTAGGTATAGGATACCGTGTTCCCCTCGGGGGATGTGGCGGAGAGAAGATTGCCCACGCTGTCGTAGGTGAAGCCTGTGGTATTGCCGAGAGCGTCGGTGGAGCTTACGAGGCGGTTTTCCCCGTCGTAGCTGTAGCTGGTGACGCTGCCGTTGCGGTCGGTATAGCTGAGCATGTTGCCGTTGCCGTCATAGGTATAGACAGCGGCCTTGCCGAGAGCGTTGGTCTCGCTCAGGACATTGCCCACGCCGTCGTATGCGTAATAGGTTTTTCCGCCGTTTTCATCGGTGACGGAGCTCTGGCGCTGTACGCTGTCGTAGCTCATGGAAACCCTGCCGCCCATCGGGTCGGTTACGGATACGAGGTTTCCGTTTGCGTCATAGGCATAGCTCCAGGTGCTGCCAACGGCATTGGTCATGGAGAGCATACGCCCCTCGCCGTCGTAGGTGTAGCTCACGGCGTGGCCGTTGGCGTCGGTGCTGACCGAGAGGTTGCCGGCCTTGTCGTAGGTGTAGCAGGTGGTATTGCCCAGGGGGTCGGTCATGGACGTGAGGTTATTCTGCGTGTCGTAGGTAAAGGAGGTAATGTTGCCCAGCATGTCGCTCTGGGAGGTGTTGAAGCCGTTGCCGTCCACGGTCCAGGTCTGGACATTGCCCTGGGCGTCGGTGAGCTTTACGAGCTTGCCGGCCTCGGTGTACTCGTAGGAGGTCACATTGCCCATAGCGTCTCTGGCCGAGACAATGCGGCCCTGGGCGTCGTATGCAAAGCTTGTGGTGTTTGTCAGCGCCAATGATAAAATGAAAGAAAACGCCGAGGAAAAAATGTAGTTTTGTGGCGGAGGTGAAGAAAAAAAGATAGACTCCCAAGAG
>CATJWA010000254.1 GCA_949744025.1 uncultured Eubacteriales bacterium | reverse complement strand
GTTCTCCGCCAAGGACACCATTGCCAAGGTCTACGATGGGGAGTTCAAGCGGGTCTTTGAGGAGGAATACGAGGCCTCCTACAAAGCGGAGTTTGAGAAACTGGGCATCACGTACTTCTACACCCTCATTGACGACGCCGTGGCCCGCTGCATCCGGTCCAGGGGCGGCTTTATCTGGGCGCTGAAAAACTACGACGGCGACGTGATGAGCGACATGGTGGCCGCCGCGTTCGGCTCGCTGGCGATGATGACCTCGGTGCTGGTGTCGCCCGACGGGACGATGGAGTTCGAGGCCTCGCACGGGACCGTGACAAAGCACTACTACCGCTATCTCAGGGGCGAGGAGACCTCCACCAACCCCATGGCGACAATTTTCGCATGGTCCGGCGCGCTGCGCCGCCGCGGCGAGCTGGACGGAATCGGCGAGCTGGTGAGCTTCGGCGAAAGGCTGGAGCGGGCCTGCCTCGACACGCTGCAATCAGGCGTGATGACGGGGGACCTCATACCGCTGGCGGAGCCGGGCTTTGCCGCGAAAAAGGTCAGCAGCGCGGAATTTTTGGACGCTGTCGCGGAGAGGCTGTAAGGAAAAAGGGAATTGCTTTTTGGGCAATTCCCTTGAGCGTGTCGAAAAAGTGGCAAAGCCACTTTTTCGAGAAAGCTTCGCTTCGCTCTGCGCCTGCGACTCGCTAAGAGCCGCCGCTTTGCGGCGGTTGCTCGCTTGCATGGCGCCTGCGGGCGCTCATCGGTTGTCCGCCTATGGCGGACAATTCGACGCTTGCTACGCGCAAAGTGTTTTTATCCGACGTACACGCCGCCGGAAAAAACGATCATACTTTATTCGCGGCGTGCGCACCGCGAACTCTGCGAGGCTTTTTCGACAGGCTGAAGGGAATTGCTTTTTAGGCAATTCCCTTTTTGATTTTTGTTGCATATGTTGCTGCTGTTTTCCGGCTGCGGGGAGGGCAGGGGTGAGAGGATTATTTTATGCCGAGCAGGACGCGGACGGTTTCGCGCAGGAGGTCCTTTTCCTCGTCGGGGAGAGCCTCGTAGGACACGAGAACGGAGCTTACGCGGTGGATCGGGTCCTCGCGGGAGCCGTTTTCGGGGACGCCGGGACGGTAGTTGTTCAGGTAATAATACCGGCAGCGGCGCAGATGCTCAAGCTGGGCAAGTTGCTCGAAAAGCTCGGAGGACAAAACCGAGAGGTCAGGCGGCTTGCCGATTACCGCGAGCATTTTCAGGCGGATGTCATGATAGTCGGCCTGGCTTATGCGGGAATAGCGCGAGAAGGTGTCCAGCTCGTGCCACTGCCCGTTTATGAATTCCGGAGTTTCGGCGGACTTTGAGCTCAGGGCGGCAAAGCGCGCGTTTATGCGCTTGGCGCGCTCGGTCATGACGTCGGAGAATATGTACTTCGGGCTGAAGGCACGCTCACGCCAGGCAAACAGGCGAAGCCGCTCGCGGCCGGCAAGAAGCTCGCACTCGCCGCCGCCGGCGTCAAACACGTCAAGCTCCCGGCGGCGCAGGGCCAGCAGCAGATTTTTCAGCAGCTCAAGCTGATTTTCCTGCTCGAGCACGATGACTGCCTGAGCCTCCTCGAGCAGAGGCAGGCTCTCATGCCAGGGCTCGGAGTGGGCTATCACGGCGTCGCCCGTCTCGTCGAGCTGGGAGCGGGCGCCGATGAAGCCGGAGCAGCCGCCGAAAACATGGTACTCAATATGCTGCTCGGGGGAGAAAACATTGTCAAGCAGGGCGAAATTGAGAAGCTCCCCGCCGAGGCGGCCAAAGCCGAGCAGGACTATGCGCATACGGTGTCCGCAGCCGGACGACAGCTCATAAAGGCAGCGCTCGGACCAGAAAAGGCGCGCGGCCGTCTCCTCGGGGCAGAACAGGCGAAGCATCGGGTCCGACACCGACTGGGAGGGCAGGCTGCGGCAGCGAAGATAGACGGGGACATACTCAAGCTGTTTGTGATGCTCGGCCCAGAACAGGAAGTTTTCCGTCTCGCCGCCGAGCAGGACATAGCGTCCGGCGCGGACGAGGGCGGCTTTGCCCTCTATGCCGCGGCGGCCGAGCTGGGCAAGCAGCAGGGTCTTTTCCGGGCAGGGGCCGTAAACCGCCACGCTCTTGCCGGCGCGCCAGCGGGTGAAGTTGTGAAAGCGCTCGCGCACGGAGGGGATGGAGGACAGCACGCCTAAAATGGTCGCCGGCGGGGCGGTCCAGCGGGCGAGATTGGTGAGAAAGTTCGGGCCGGTATTGTGATATTGCAGCAGGTACATGCTCAGGGAGTTGTAAAGCGAGTTGCCGAAGCTCTCGCCGGCGGTCAGCAGGCCGATAAGGCCGAGAATGAGCGGCAGGCACAGCAGGGGATACCTCAGCCTGCGCAGGATTGGGTTGGGCATACGTTCAGACTCCTTTCAAAGAAAACTGAAGGCCGTTGTCAGGTGTTCGGGGACGGGACTTTGAGCGAGGCGTAAAATTTGCGGGCATTTTGAATGTCGCGCTCGTTGGGGCGGCCGCGGGCGATGCCGCCGACGAGCCTGAAGGGGCCGAAGGTGTCGTAGCCGCGGCAGGAGAAGCTGCCGAGCACGTTGGCGCGCTTTTCCGCGGCGGCCGCGGAGATGGCGGCGGTATTGCGCTTTGAGATGTGGCCGCAGGTGCTGACGAAGAACACGTTCGCGCCCTCGGGAAGATATTGCCGGAGAAAGTTTATGACGCTGTCATGAAATTTGCCGAAGTAAATGCCGGAGGCGAAGCCGACAGCGTCGTATTGCTCAAGGCACACGGCGGCGCGGGCGCGCACATCGATCAGCTCGATATCATTGCCATCGGCCATGGCCTCAAGGAGCCTGAGAGTGTTTCCGTGGTGGGCGGAATAATAGCATATGGCGGTTTTCATTTTGGAAGTCTCCTTTTTTCGCGGGAGAAGGTCAGAGCCTCGGCGGTGTAACTGAGAAGTTCCGCGTCGAGCTGGGACTTGTCCGTTATGGGAAAGTGGTGGGTCCAGCGGCCGGGGTAAGGCTCGGTGACAAAGGAGGCGCGGGGCGTGTCCAGCCGGCGGGGAAGGCCGAGCGTGAGGACAATACCGGGCTCCGCTTTGCGGCGCGGGAGCGAGACCATGGCGAACAGGCGGGGGGAGTAAAAGCTTATCTGGGTTTTCTGCACCTTGACGGAGCAGTCCGGAAAGCGGGCGTCGAGGAGGGCGAACAGTGTCTCGTACAGCTCGATGGCGTCGGGGCGGCCGGTGAAGAAAAAAAGCAGGTCATCCGGGTAGTGTACGGGCAGGGTCATGGGAGCGCCCCCCTTAAGTCAAAATAAAATAAGATAAAATAAGCTTTTTGCGCTTATCTTACCATATTGCGGCAGTTTTGAAAAGGTGCTTCGAGGTTTTTCGACAAAAAATACCTTGAAAACCACGGAAAAGGGTTTAAAATACAGGTCATGGCGCGCTGACGCGGCGCGGGGGTAGGAAAAATGATGGGCATGTACGAAAAATTTATGGAGATAAGGCCCGACTGCTCCTGCTTCGGGCTGGAGCTGAGCGGAGGAGACTGCGATTATTTCTGCACGCCGCGGGGCTTTAAGCCCGTTTTCGCGGCGGGAGTGGACGGGATACACTTCGGATTTATACGTTCATTCGGGGAGATGGTATTCGCCCTGTCGCCGATGAATCTGCCGGGGGACTATGTGCATCCGGTGGCGCGCTCGTTCGGGGATTTTATGGGGCTGCTGCTGAGCTGCGGCGCGGACGCGGCAGAGCAGGCCCACGGCTGGGACGCGGCGGAGTTTGAGGCGTTTTTGTCCGAGCGGGACGAGCCGGAGCCGGAGACTCGCGCGGCCATGGAGAAGCTGGCGCGTGAGTTGGGGGCTGAGCCAATGGAGCGGCCCTTTGAGTACATAAAAAAGCTTCAGGCGGAGTTTGACTACGCGCGGATTAAGTTCAAAAGCAGGGAGTATCCGGCGGACGGGGAGGGCGCTTTGGAGAGCGAAAGGCCCTGGGAGGTACGCTTTCCGTCGGAGAGCGGGCGTAAAACCCGAGTGGGGCGGGAAGTTCCTGTAAACGCGCGCTTTGCCTGGGGCGGGTATGACTGGCTTATTCCGGCGGTGTACGTCTGCGCGAGGGGGCTGGTGGTGGATTTTTGCAGGGCCGTGCCGGCCCAGCGGGAGCGGGAGTTTTTAGAGAAGTGGTCCGAGCGCGCCCAGGGTGAGCTGAGCGGAGCCGAACGGGAGCGGGCCGAGGCGGAAAATCCGCTGGTCTTTGAGTTTGACGCTGAGCTGACGGTAAACGGCAGAACGCTGCGCAGCCGCAGCGGCTTCGGCTTCTGCTTTGTACCGCCGGTCTGCGGCGGGGAGTGGTCCGGAGGCAGGGAGGAGAAGGCCTGGGTGGAGCACTACTGTCTTGACAGCGGCTCGGCCTGGGCGATGCACCGCTGCTGCTTTCCGTGGAAAACGCGAAGTGCTCCGGCACATTTGGGGTGCGTGACGCTGCGCATGAGCCAGCGGCCCGTGGCGGCGCCGGGGGAGGAGTTTGAGATCGAAGGCGCGGGGGACGAGGTTATTCTGACGCACCCAGCGACAGGGGCGAGGCACGTGCTGAGGGTTGTGGAGTACGAAAATCAGAGCATACCGGAGAAATTTTTCGGCGGTGCGGACGAATGGGAGTATCCGACCCATTTCACGGCGATGAGCTATGTGATAACGCCGCCTCTGCCGCGCGGGGAGCTGTCGGTGTTCGACTGCGGCGAGGGCGACAGGCCGCGGCGGAGGGCC
>CATJWA010000253.1 GCA_949744025.1 uncultured Eubacteriales bacterium | reverse complement strand
CCGTTTGCGGGCTTTCCCATATTTGTGGACTGACCGGTGGAACCTTGCTATGCTGGGACAGGCGGCTAAACGATGTTAATTCATGTGGCGAAATCCGTGTTTGAAAGATACTAATCCAGATTGCTGTTCACCAATATTCAAGCTCAGGTGATACTGCTACCGTTTTCCACCGCAATAGCAACACCGTCACCATAAACACAAAGGCATCGCCGGAGCCTCGCACGCTGCACGGACGACCGCGCTTATTTCCCGCGGAATGCAAGAACTGCATCTCTGAGCGCAATGCCGTTTTCGCTTGTCTGTGCATCAATTTCGGCATATACGGTGGGAAGCGTTTCGAGGAAAGCATCGCATTCCGAGTCGTTGTAGATGTATATCTCCACATTGTTTTCCTCCAGTGCGGCAACTGATTCATCATAGAACTTGTTGGACACCTTCAGACACTCGTCCATCCACAGCTCGACGGACTCCTCAACACAGGCCTTCTGCGCCTCGGACAGCTTTGCCCATGTGTCTGCGTCCATCACCAGCGCACCTATGCCGTCGGTCTCGGGGAGAATACAGGCATAATCGACCACCTCGCCCAGCATCTGGGAATAGACCTGCTCGATACCCGTTATGCAGGAATCAACCGTCTTTCTCTGAAGATCCGTTGCAAGCTCGCTCAGTCCGACGTTTGCGGTAGCCAAATCCATGGAAACAGCAAGCCTGCCCAGCCAGGTTCCGGAAACGCGGACCACCTTGCCCTTGAGGTCTGCGGGAGAGGTGGGAACGCTGCCGGTGCCGACTATCGCCATTCTCGCGGGCACGCGCAGGCCCAGATAATGTATTCCATAGCCGTCGTATATATCGCTGAGGATACCGGATACTGAATCCTCAAATCTGTAAAAGCCCTCTGGGTCGTCACTGTAGCGGAAACAGCCGGGCATTCCCAGATATGCAACCTCTGTTACGGTTCCACAGGTAGAACCGGAGGCAAGATATACGATATCGACTATGTCGTTCATCATCTCGTCCAGCGCCTGGTTTTCCTTGTAGCCGTTGTCGTTATAGACGTTAAACGTGAATGCTCCGCCGGAAACCTCACTCATGATTTCCTGGAGCTTTTCCATGACCGCGACCATGGAGCTTGAAGGTGTCCCGCCATAGGATATGTTGAACTGATAGGGCTCTACAGTCTCATCGGAAGGCTCGGGTTCAGATGCAGGCGCGTCTGACTGTGCGGCGGGAGCCGTCGGAACCGCTTCCGGCTCAGCGGGAGCGGGCTTCTCTCCGCATGCCGCCAGACTCAGCAGCATGCACAGCGCAAGGATAAATATAAGCGATCTTTTCATGGTTTGTACCTCTTTCCTTTTTATATTTTTGATATTATCTGCTCATCATAAGGTTTGGGATAGCGGTGGCAATCTGCGGGAACACGCAGAGGATGGCAAGCCCGATGGTAAGAACCGCTATCTGAGGGATTGCGCCCCTTATAACCGTACCCATGTCAACTCCGGTAGTCTGCTTCAGAATAAACAGGTTATTGCCTACAGGCGGTGAAATCATGCCCACCTCAACGCAGAGTGTAGAGACTATGCCAAGCCAAATCGGATTGAAGCCCATGGAGGTCAGCGGCTGGAAAACGAATGGGATCGTCAGTGTTACCATGGCGGTTGGGGACATTATGCAGCCGAGGAAATACCACAGCACGAACAGCATTATCATAACTGCCCAGGGACTCAAACCGGAGCTGGTGCACATTTCTGCAAGCGCTGTGGCTATGCCGAGGCGGGCAATAACATTTGTGAGCATCAACGCTGCGGAGAGCATGAGTATCATCATTGAGCTGCTCTTTACGGTGGCCTCAATCGCCTTGAAAAAATCGGCCCTGGTCATCCTGCCGCGGATAAGCACCAGCAGAAACGCGCATATCGCGCCAAGTCCCGCACACTCGGTAGCCGTGGCGGCTCCGGAGTACATGCCGTAAATTATAACGGCGATGAGAATAAGGGCGGGGCCGGCCTTGAGCAAATCCTGAAAAAAGCTGGTATCATACTGCTCGTAGATTACTTCGCTTTCCTCATGCTTCCGGCCTTTGACTCGCTTCTGCTGACCTATAAGCGCAGGATTGACATGGGCGCGCACTATTGAGGACGCGCACATCAAAAAACTCAGGAGAAGCCCCGGCAAAATGCCGGCCATAAGCAGGCTGAGAATCGAGGTCTGTGTAAGTATTCCGTACATTACCAGAGTGATGCTGGGAGGAATCATTATACCGAGCGTGCCTCCTCCGGCAACAGTTCCGATTGCAAAATCGTCACGGTATCCCCGCTTTCTCATTGCGTCGAGCGAAACCTTGCCAATTGTTGCGGCAGTCGCCGGAGATGAGCCGCACAGCGCCGCGAAAATGGTGCAGGCCAGCGTGGTGGCAACAGCAAGGCCGCCCTTGAGCTTGCGCAGGTACTTGGCGAAAACGTAGTACAGGTCCTCCGCTATACCGCCCTTTGCCATGAATTCCGCCATCATTATAAACAGCGGCACAATGACGTTGTCCGGCTTTATGGCGTTGTTGTACATAGTGGTACCAAGATAGGACAGATGTCCGGTGGACAGGAAAAGCAGAGTCGCTATGGAGGCAGTGAAGCCGAGCGTGGTGGCGATAGGGCCGCCTATTGCAATGGAAATAAGCAGGATTATCAAAATTATCAGCAGAATTTGCAGCATACGCCCGCCCCCCTATTCTATGAACTCGTCGCTCTCGGTAAAGAGAGACAAAATTATACAGACAACAGTGATAATCATAAGCACACAGCCAAGGAACATTATGGCGTAGAGTATCCACTGCGGGATGGGGTATGTCGCCTCCGTCATGCTGCCAAAGCCATAGGCTTTAATCATCTGGTTATAGATTGCATAGGTGGCCACGCCAAGGAAGGTCAGCGTCTGGATATGTCCGATAACCGTCATTATCCTGCTTCCGATCCGGTTGTGCGCGCCCTTTGTTTTTTTATCCACTGCCCGTCTTACCATATCCACCCCGACATGGCCGTGTATCTGGAAGGTAAACGCACAGCCGAGAAAAAGCGCGAGACAGTGGATATAGCAGGCATAATCCTGAAGATAGGATGTTGGATGCTTGAACACATAACGAAGAATGGCCTCGGCAAGGAACATCACTGCCACAACAAAGCACAAAATGCCGCCTGCCCTGCCAAGGTATTGATTTATTTTTCGCAGCAGCTTAGGATATGGCATTACGACTCCTCCTCTTTTCTATTTTCTTTCTTCCCCTGTAAAAGTCTCGGCGCGCCTCCGCCGCAGACGCAGCCGCCTGTACAGGCGCTGAGGCTTACAAGCTCCCAGTTTTCCCTGTGCCGGAGTATTTCCCGCGCTCTGCCCAGTCCGGCGAGCCGTACAGTGCGCAACCTGACGCCGCCGGATTCCGCAGTCGTTTCAGCAAATTCGGCCTCACTCTCCGGAGCGCGGCTTTCCATTCCGAACCCGATATCGTCCGGTTCCTCGTCAACAATGGTTTTCCAGACACTGTGCGCCGTAAAGCTGGAAACACAGCAGCGTTCTATCATCTCAAACAGCTCGCGCGTGGTCAACGCAGCATCAACGCCAGTCTGCGCGCTGCCCTTTGCCGCGGTGCAGTTTGATACGCTGGCAAAAAACACCTCCCTGTCCGGCAGCTTTTCCCTCACCCGCTCCGCCAGTGCCTCAGCGGGGAATGGCAGCTCAAGCAGCGCCGATTTATGCTCCGGCACAAGTGTTTCGATAAAACGCCGCGCAGCCGGGCAGGCGTGGGACAGCAATCCCCTCTCCCCGTTTTTCACGCGCACTGCCGCTCCGGCAAGCACCGTGCGTTCGTATTCCGGAGCAAAGGTCCCCGAATCAAGAACCATGTCAACGCCAATACGCCGCAGTATCGAGCACAGCTTTCCGAGGTTATTCCTCTCCCCCGCTTCGCCGAACATGCGCCCAATGGAAAAGCATGTCTCAGGCGCGAGGGATACAACAACTGTCCTGTCTTTGTCATATATTGCCTTCCACACGGCCTTGGTGTCGTCCTTTTCCCTCAGCGCGCCTGTGGGACAGGCCATAATGCACTGCCCGCAACCAACACAGCCGGTCTCCGAGAGCTTCACTCCAAAGCCTACATTCGTCTCCTTCGCGCGCCGGTTGGCAAAGATTACCCCCAACCCCTGCCTCGCGCAGGCGGCGATACAGCGCCGGCAAAGAATACATTTTGTGTTGTCGCGCACAAGATACGGGGTGCTTTCATCCGTCATTGCCGCGCGTTCTCCTATGCCGAAGGCGCGCTCGTCGACCTCGTACTCGCGGCACAACTCACGCAGCTCACAGCCCGCGTCCCGTGAACACTCGCTGCACTCCATGCGGTGGTCGCTGCATATCAGTTCAAGGTTTTTCCGGCGCAGCGCGCGCAGGTGCTCGCTGTCCGTGATAATCTCCATTTCCTCTGACACGGTAGTTGAGCGGGGGGGTGCGGGTCTCGGCTCCCCCGCCACT
>CATJWA010000252.1 GCA_949744025.1 uncultured Eubacteriales bacterium | reverse complement strand
CTCCGCGCGGTTGGCAAACCAGTAGTCAAAGCCGAAGGAGAGCGGGCCGGTGGAGTAGGAGCGGAAATACACCCGCCCGAGCTCCTTGCCGTCAAGGCGCACGCTGTAAACGGGCGCGTCGGACCTGTACTCCTGCGGGGATTTGCGCCAGGTCAGCTCTCCGCCATCAACGGCGGCGCGCAGGGCCGCGGCGATGTCGCCGGCGGACTCAAAGGCTGACTCGTGCGCGGAGGCGAAGCGCTCAAGCTCGCGGTCCAGAGCCTCGTCCAGCTCCTCGGCCGCGTAGCCGTCCATCACGCCCTCGACGCGGGAGAACTCATACGCCGCGATGTACTGCCAGAACAGGAACAGTCCGGCGAAAATGAGCAGGAGCAGGATTGCCGCGTAGATGAAAAGGCCGAGAACGAAATTGCGTTTTCTCATTCCTGCGCCTCCTTTGCAACCAGAAAGGCGGTGGGTATGCGCCGGTCGCCTATCAGCGAGGCGCTGGAGTTTATATACTCGCCGTCAAACCACAGGTTGGAGGACGAGCCGCCGTCAAGATTGCAGGCGTTCACGGCGCCGTATTGCAGCATGATGTCGGACAAATCGGCGTAGGTCGCGCCGAGGCTGCGGGCCTGCCTGCCCTCGATAACCAGCAGGAGCACCGCGCCGTCCGCCCGCTGGCCGATAGCCGTGCGCGGGTTGACGCCGGACAGAAGCGTATCGGAGCTGACCGGCTCGCCGTTGGACACCAGCACGGGGCCGAAGGAGCAGCCGAAGCGGATATCGCGCTCGCGCGCGTCGGCGGGGGTCATCTGGCCGGTGTGGAGGATATGGTTGCCGTCGAAGCCGACGAAGGGATAGCTCGTGCCCTCGCTGGCGTAAAAAATCTCGCCGCCGACGATGGTCATGCCAATCGGGACGCCGCCGGTGCCCTTGCCGTCAACGTCCTCGAAGCCGCCGCCGTTCACGCCGGCGACGCATTCGTATTTCTCTGCCATCTGGCGGACCGTCAGCCCGTCGCCGCCGAAGCGGGAGGGGGTGCCGAAGGTCATGCGTCCGGGGTCGAGCACGACCATCATGTAGCCGAGATAGCCGGGGCCGGAGACGTTTTCAAGGATTATGCCGTCGCCGTCGGCGTCGGTCAGGCCGTAGTCATTTGCCGGCTCCGCGTCCTCGCCGTCCGTCGAGCCTATCCGGACAAGGGAGGTGTCTGTGTCCTCGGGCTCGGCGGCGGATGCTCCGGAGCTCTCAATCGCGGCAATCTCCTCGGGGGTGAAGAACCAGTCGGCCAGAAAGTAGGCGGCGCTGGTCTCGCGCACGCTCATGACGAAAAGACGCTGCGCCGTGGGCGAGGGGCCGCGGGCGAGAACGAACATCACGCCGTAGGCCGCGAAAAGCACGAGGAGTATCGTAACAAGAAGCACTGAAAGAAAGCGGAGGAAAAAGCGGCGGACGGGCCGTTTTGCACGGACAGGCCGGGCTTTTGCGTGGGCTCCGCGCCGGGGCGCGGGATTTTCAGAAGCTTCGGCGGCCGAAACGGCAGGTCCGTCGTCGAGCGTTGCGGTCGATTCATTGGGTTCCATGGCTGTGCTCCTTTCTGTTTGTTGTCGAACACTGCCTAAATATACCACAAAACGGCCTGTGTCCGCAAGTTTTTTTGGCACTTGAGCGGCAGTTGTTCACAATTTTACGCTTGTTTTGGTGAGGGGCGGCATTTATAATAAGCGTTTAAGAGCCTGTTTGCTCATGATTTTCCGGGGAGGTACCGGCTTTGGAGGAAACGAAGAAAACGCCGCGGGCGGGAGAGCTTTTCAGGCAGTGCGCGCCGCTGGCGCTGCTGTGGCTGGGCTGTCTGGTATATCTGGAGGCGCTGCTGCACATTGTGCTGTTCGGCGGCTTCACGGCGTGGTTTTTATATGCTCCGTGCTCTTCGCTGTGCGCGGCCTGTGTGCTCGCGTTTGTGACGGGGCTGCTCGCGCGGCGGGGCAACGGACGGATTTGTACGCTTATTATCTGCCTTTTGTGCCTGCTGTACGCGTCGGAGCTGACGTATAATTTTGTCTTTGGGACGATGTATTCGCTGTCGATGGTCTCGCTGGGGGCGGGGGCGATAGCGAGCTTCCGGAGGGAGCTTATCAGCACGATATGGGAGCATCTGCCGGTGCTGCTTTTGTGCTTT
>CATJWA010000251.1 GCA_949744025.1 uncultured Eubacteriales bacterium | reverse complement strand
TTTTTGCCGCCGAACTTTACCGATTCTCAACCGCGTCGACTATACGCCCAGTACAGCCCGCTTGAACTTCGGCGAAGAGTATTCAGCTTCAAAAGCCTGCCCTCGGGACAAACATATACATCCCTCGCTTCATCGTAGACAAAAGCCTCACGCTTGAGCTCCGCCTTAGTCCTGTCATGTACCTCCTTAGGCGGCACGAAGAAATCTATGCCGTGCTCAGCCAATACCCTGTGCGCCAGCCCCATATCATATGCCGAGTCCGCGGCAGCCGCCTGAAGAGGGATGACGTTCCTGTGTATATGCTCTATCTGCTCTAAATAGGGAACTGTGTCATATGTATCCCCTGATGTCACTGTCAGGCCGATTATGATGCCATTGTCCGAGTCCAGTGTCTGATGCGAGAGATAGTGCGGACCCCTCGGCTTGCCTGGGCGGTTGAGGTGCCCTGACTCCGGATCTGTATGGCTTACGCGCTTGCGGTTTCTCCGGACGTCCTTTTTTACCTGCTTCGTGCGCTTCTTCCTACGTCTGCCTGAGTTCCTCCAGACCATCTTCCTCGCAGGCGTCCAGACGTTCCCAGTACGCGCTCGGAGACTCAATAATGTCAACCGCCTCCTCAGACTTACGCGAGGCGTTGGCCTTGACATGGGTTGAGTCCGTAAGCGCCAGTCTGCCGCTTACCAGACCGTGCTCTATACACTGCCGCATCACCTCCTCGAACAGTCTCCGGAATACCTTGCGGAACGCCGGCTTCCGTCTGCGCAGCTGCGAAATTGTGCCGTGGTCCGGCACTCGCTCGAACAGGTCCAGACCCAGATACCAACGAAACGAGTTGCTGTCGCTGCATCTTTCCTCTATTTGCCGTTCTGAGGGAATACCGTACAAAAATCCAATCAACAGGTACTTCACCATTACCACGGGGTCTATCGGCGGGCGGCCATATCCCCTGCTGTACAGGTGGGCTGTTTCCTCGTATACGAGCGACAGGTCCAGCGAAGCGGCAAGCTTTCATAGCGGGTCATCTTCCTTTACCGGTTCCTCTATCGTTACCATGTGATATTGTCCACTCATCCCCGTGCGCCTCCCGTACCTGTTCTGCATCCATTTTACCATGATTTCCCGTGATATGGCTACTGATACTTTGTCAACACACCCATATTTGTTTAGGATGTAGGCAATTCCAGCCCTGGTCAGTTTTTTACCATTCCGGTTATAAAACAGCGGGTAGCCGTTGTGCGCGGAGTAGTTGGGACAGCATTCTTCCAGATAAGCTCGCAGCAGTTTTTCTGTCGGGGTCATAATTGGGACAAGGCGCGCTTTTCCACCATTTCCAGTTAAGCGAATCACCGTGGGACTGGAGAAACGAACATCGCCCAATTCGAGGTCGGCCAATTCCTGCACCCGTGCGCCGGTATCATAGAGAAGGCTCAGCATCGTAAGATCACGCCGTCCGGCGGTGGTATGGATATCTGGCTGCGCCAGAAGCGCCTGCATTTCGTCCAGCGTGAGATAGGACATCACTTTTTCTGCGCTTTTTATGATATAGAGAGAATTTCCTGGCATCGTTCCAGGAAATGCGGCGCTTCATACTGCAAATAGGTGTAAAACGCATGGATCGCCGCAAGGCGGTTATTTCTGGTACTGGTGGAGCAGCCGCGGCGGATCTCCAGCCACAGAAGGAAATCTTCCACCAGAATACATTCGATATGTCCTGCATCAATGTCAGCCAGCATTTGCCTGAATGCCGGACGGTCGAAGTTAGAACCGGTGTGATTGGCGTCAATGTAAAAATGGTCGATGGGCAATTCATGCTCCGCCGCCCACTGTTCAATAATGAGCTTCTGATTTTCAACGGAGCAGGACTCATCTTTATTTGCTACGGACAAGCGGATATATCCGACTGTGTTTCGAATGTTATTTGCAGCTACCTTGAGCAGTTGTTTCCGGTTTTTTCTTGCCATTTTCCGCTTCCACGATCTACGCCACACCGCAGCAACCAATATGCACCAACTCACAGGCGACTTTTACACAGTAGGCGAGATTTTGGGGCATACCCTCAAAGGCATTGGTATGTCGCTGGGTATCTCCACCAACCTTGAAGCGGTAACAGCGCAGTACGTTGACGTGCGGCTGGAACGGAAAAAGGCGGTGCTGGAAACCTAC
>CATJWA010000250.1 GCA_949744025.1 uncultured Eubacteriales bacterium | reverse complement strand
CGGAGAGCCGGAAGCGGTAGACGCAGTATTGCGGTATTACACCGCGAACATCAAATATCTGTCTATGTATAAGGGGCATATCAATGACGATACACAGGACAGGTTAAAGGCGAAATTAGTTGAAGCCATATTGAAATTCCGCTTCTACCGATAGAAAGTAGCAAAGACAGGAAAGAAACGGTTTGCTTCTTACCTGTCTTTTTCTGCACCCTGTATGGCAGTTACCCTATTTCAGTTTGTCGGTTGATACTGTTTTATGAGTAGCTATCATACGGCCGCCATTAATTTGCTTTTTTGACGGGTCTTTACACGTAAATGACAATCAGTCCCACGATAATGCCCACGAGTATGGCAAAGGCGGGCAGCTTTGAGCGCCACATCAATATTGCCTCCGGTATCAGCTCGCCGAAAACCACATACAGCATGGCCCCGGCGGCAAACGAGAGCGAAATGCATCGTACGACGTCTCCGAGTCCTCCAAGCCCAAAGCCTATCAGCGCGCCGATAATCGTCGGCGCTCCGCTCAGCGCCGTTACCAGCACGGCGTGTTTTCTTTTCATCCCTCCGGAAATAAGCGGCACGCAGACGGCCATGCCCTCGGGAATGTTATGAAGCCCGATGATTACCGCCATAATCACGCCCGCCCTGTATCCGGTTGAGCTGCCGCCGGTGTAGGACACGCCGATGACAATTCCCTCCGGAAGGTTGTGGAGAGCTATGGCGCAGGCCATTATTATGCCGGCGACAAACATTTCCCTGCGGCTGTCATTCAGCTCCCTGTGATGGGTATAATGGTCGCTGTGAATCAGCTCGCCCAAATCGTCGGCGGTTGACGGATGGTTTTCGTCGATGTGCTCAAGCTCGTTATTCGTGCGCTTGTCAATCAGCCAGTTGAGCGCAAACACGAGCCCGTATCCGACCAGTACCCCAAGAATCGACAGAAGCAGATACAGCCTGCTCCCGTCACCAGACGGGTCAAGCGCCTCCGCGACAAGGTCAAAGCACACAATGCTGAGCATGACGCCGCCCGCAAAGCTCAAAAACAGGCTTACCGTCCGTGAGGAATCCTTTTTGGCCAGACCGCCGATAAGACCTCCCGCACCGGTGCCGAGAACTCCGGATATGAAGGTTGCAATAATAATTTGAATAATTTCCGGCATAATTTTAATCTTCTCTTTTCTTTAAGGCTTTTCAGTCCCGAACGCCGGCGCGTCCGACCGCGGCGCCGCGGCTTTTTATATGATACCACGTCAGACGCGGTTTGTATAGAGCGTCCTGTCTACGCCCGCATTTTAGCACTCTCGTTTCAAGAGTGCTAAAATTCATTTTTGCGTAACATTTTCCGGCATATTTGTTCACAAACAGAGGGTATCATAATAATTGTTCCAAGGGAGATGAGAAAGCTCCCGAGGAAAAATCAGTAATATAAAATTTATCATAACAGGAGGCTTTCATCATGTTTCTTACACCTTATAACAGACGTAATTCCGTCAGCGTATACGATCCCTTCCGCGCCATTGAGGACATGGAGCGCGAGTTCTTCGGCGAGCGCAAGACCGGCTCGTTCAGCACCGATATCCGCGACACAGGCAACGAGTACGTGCTTGAGGCGGACCTGCCCGGCTTTAAGAAGGACGACATCAACGTTGACATCTCCGACGGCCGCCTGACCATCACGGCCGAGCGCCATTCCGAATTTGAGGAGAAGGACAAGAAGGGCAACTATGTCCGCTGCGAGCGCTCCTACGGCAGCTTCTCCAGAAGCTTCGATACCCAGGGCATCGACACCGACGCGATAAGCGCCAGCTTCACCGACGGCGTTCTGACCCTGACCCTGCCGAAGATAATCGAGACCAAGCCCGCCTCCCGCAAGCTGGAGATACAGTAAGCCAACCGCAGCAGCACCGCCTTTCCCCGCGAAGCTGGGGAAAGGCGGTGCTTTTTTGAACAGTATCACAAATCCATTGCGGCATGGTAGGCGCGGAAGGTGGCTCCGCGGATGATGTCGGGCCTGACGCAGTCGCCGATTACCTCCACAACGGGAGCCGTGCCGCGCAGAGCGTCCACCTCGTCGCGCAGCGGCTTCAGGCCCGCCGCGCACAGTACCGTGTCCGCGGGAAGAAAGACCTCGTTTCCCTCTTTGTCCGTACACAAAAGCCCCTCGTGTGTCACAGCCTTCGCCGTCAGGCCAGTGCGCACTGTCGTATTCTCGTCCAGCAGCTTCATCAGTATGGGCCGGTGGCGCGGGTTGGCGTCGGGGGCAAGGGTGTCGCGCATCTCCACTATCGTCACCTCGTGACCTCTCAGCGCTAAATGCAGCCCGCTCTCGCAGCCCACCATTCCGCCGCCGAGCACAACCACGCGGTGTCCGACCCTGTCCTCGCAGCGGTCAAGCTCCGTGCCCAGTATGACGTTCTCCCCGTCAATCCCCGGCACCGGCGGCACGGCCGCCACGGCTCCCAGAGCCACCATCAGCGCGTCGGGTGCAAAAGCGCGCACGTACTCCGGCGTCACCTCCGTGTTAAGGCGTATCTCCACGCCCGCCAGCTCCAGCCGCCGCCTCATCGTCGCGGTATACTTCGGGAACGCGGCCTTGAAGGGGACGTTCGTCTCACAGTTGAGGTTGCCGCCGAGCCGTCCGCTTTTCTCGCACAGCGTCACCTTATGTCCCCGCTGTGCCGCGGTCAGCGCGCACTGCATCCCGCCCGGGCCGCCGCCGGCGACAAGCACGCGCTTGCTTACCGTCGCCGGTTTTGCAAACTTCGCCTCGTACTCCCTGCCTATCTCGGGGTTGAGCGCGCACACCCTCGTCTGCGTGAGCATACGCTCGGCGTGGCACACAAAGCAGCGGATGCAGCGCAGTATCTCGTCGGTTCTGTTCTGCTCCACCTTCTTCGGCAGCTCGGGGTCGGCCAGCAGCGCGCGGGCCATGCACACTATATCCGCCTTGCCCGAGGAGATTATCTCCTCCATCTGCTCCGGCTCATTGAGGGCTCCCACAGTCGCCACGGGGATATGTACGTGTTTTTTAATCTCCGCGGCGTATTTTACATTTACGCCCGGCTCGGCGAACATGGGCGGGTGCGTCACGCCGAAGTCCGGCTCGCCGCCGGCGGAGACGTGGAGGATGTCCACCCTGTCCTGCACCAGCTTGGCGAATTCTATCGCCTGCTCCAATGTGACGCCGCCCTCGGCCTTCTCCATAGCGGAGAAACGCAGCTCTATTGGGAAATCGTGGCCCACGCGCTCACGTATAGCGTCCAATATCTCGAAGCACAGCCGCGCTCGGTTTTCGAGACTTCCGCCATACTCGTCCGTGCGTGTATTGGTCAGCGGCGAGAGAAACTGGTGGATAAGCCAGCCGTGTCCGGCGTGGAGCATGAGCATGTCAAAGCCGGCGCGCTTTACCGTCGCCGCGCCGCGGGCGAATAGCTCCGCGGTCTCCGCTATCATCTCGCGCGTCATGCCCCGGACAAAGCTGCCGTTGGGCAGTACCGTGTCCATGGGTCCCCAGTGTTCAAGGCTGTCGCCGTGCCGCTCCTCGGCCACGACGTCGAACTCCGAGAGCATACCGGAGTGGTTGAGCTCTATGGAGGCCAAGGCTCCGTGGCGTTTTATGGCGCGGGCGGCGTTGGTCAGGGAGGCGAGAGCATCGGGGTTTTGCAGATTTATAAGACGTCCGTGGCTTTTGCCGTGGACGTAATCCACACAGGCCTCGCTTATGGTCACAATGGCCGCCCCGCCGCGGGCCCTGTTTTCGTAAAAGGCTATGGCCCCTTCCGTCAGGCAGCCATCCGCCGTCAGGTCCGGAAAGCCCATCGGCGCGGAACACATCCGGTTTCGCAGCGTCACGGGGCCTACGCGCAGAGGCGCGCACAGGCGCGGGTATTCGGGGGTGTATGCTTTTGTCTGCACAGCTTTCATCCCTTTTCGTTTTATTTTTCAGCAAGTATCAAAGGCCCCCGGCCGGCGCTCTGCCGCCTGCCCGAGAGCCTTTGATTATTTTACTTTAGTTTCAGCGCGCTGTCAATTCGGACTTGCTCAGGAAATGACCACGTCGTCGCCGTCCCACTCAAGTCTGGCGTTGAGCCCCGCTTCATTTGTGATGCGCTGCATGTAGTCAAAAATCTCCTGTCCCGTCTCGGTGTGGCCGTGGACATGGGGCACACCGTCGCGCTCCACCTTCATTAGCACCATGCGGTTGGAGCTAATCCTTCCGTCCTCGATTATCAGCTTCGCCACGGGGCAATACACCGACTCGGGGTGGAAAGGATAGGTGGGGTAGTCCGGGTCGGGTACAAAGCCGAAGCGCTCCACGCGCTGCTTTACCCACTCGGCGTTGTTGCTGTTCTTCCCGCCGTGCACCTTGCCCTTGAAATTGGGGCTGAGCTGGGGAACATACATCACGAAGTTGTTCAGCCCATGGTATATGGCTCTGCCCTTGTACAGCTCCACTCCGTGGGCAATGTGGCTGTGCGTGGCCATAACCACGTCCGCTCCGTTATCTATCGCCATGTGCGAGAGCAGGCGCTCCCACGGCGCGACGTATACAGGGCGGTGGACATAGCCCTTGTGGAAATAGACGATAAGCAGGTCGCACTGCTCCCGCGCACGGCGAACGTCCTCGGCAAACTCGAGATAACTGTCAACATCCACGAAGTTGAAGCCCATGCAGTCCTCGTCAACGTGTACCGGATTTTTCAGCTCCCAGACGTCGTTTTCCAGGCGCGTATGGGTCTGGTCGAGCATACTGCACGGCACATAGCCTCGGATGAAATTGATTCCGGCGGCGCCGCCGCGGTTTTCCGAGGCGAACACCTTCTTTGAGCCTATGCAGCAGTAGGCCAGTACACCGATTTTGACCCCGCCTTTTTCGATAAACGCGGGCTTTTTCGCCTCAGCCGCGTTCTTTCCCGCTCCGGCGTAAGCAATGCCGTTGCGGCGGCACCAGGCTATTGTGTCGTTTACGCCGTTTTCGCCGAAATCGTAGAGATGGTTCCCCGCCAGCGTCACCAGATCGACCTTACCGACTACGCAGTCGAGCGTCTTTGTCGAGCGCTCCGGCGGGGCGTTTTCCACCAGCTCGTCAAGAAAGGGCTCCTCGAGCTGGAACATGCGTATGTCCGCGCAGTCCAGCAGGCTGTTTACGCCCGCCATATACTTTTCCGGTTCTTTTCCGAGAGTGAAGTCTCCTCCGAACAAAAGTGTCTGTTTACTCATATCAGTCCTCCTGCGTCATCAGGCCGCGGGAACCACGGTCAGCTCGTACTCTATGCCGCTGAACATCAGGTCAAACAGTCCCAGCCACGCCAGCAGCGCGGTGATAACCACGAAGGATATCGCGATAAGCACCATCGGTCCGACCATCTTCGCGCGTATCTTCTCGTCCGTGCAGCCTATGGTGGACATGGTTCCGCCCATGGAGAAGGGGCTGAAGCCCGCGTATTGCAGACCCACCATCATGCATATGGCAAGCACCATAGCGTTGCAGCCTGTCGCCGCGGCGATGCCGGGTATGAGCGCGACCATCAGCGGCTGAACAACGCCGCCGGAGACCACCAGGCTCAGCGCTCCGCAGACAAGCATGAACACCGGAGCTACTATGCTCGCCGGAACGCTGCTGCCCAGCCAGGCGCCTATGGTGTCGGCAATGCCTATCTTGGCCGCGAGGCCGACAAGAGTGCCGGTGCCGCAGACTGTCATGATAGCCGTCCAGGGTATGCTCTTTTTGATAACGTCGTTGATGTCGCCTATCTTAAAGACATGGCACATGACGATACCGACGGCGGCCAGCACGCGGAAGTCCAGATAGGTTGACATCCACTTTGTCACGGGGTTGGGGGCGATGAGCTGCATCACCATGGGAAGCACCAGCAGCACGGCCAGGCAGACGATGATGATAAGCGTGGCCCGCTGCTCCCTGTTCATCGGTCCCGGCTTCCGGAACTCCGCGGCGTCTCTCTTTTTGAACGCGCCGGTGGCAATGCAGAATACAACGAAGTATATCAGCAGGAAAACAATGTCGTAAGCCATCGCGCCCAGGCTTATCTTCGTCGCCACCTCCGTGCCGAAGGTCTCTATGTTTATTCCGGTTTTCTGCGCAAAGTCGGAGGTCCACGGCAGCAGGTTGAAGGCGGTGCCCGCGGTGTAGTAGCCCAGGGCCGCGACCAGCGGGTTCATGCCCATCTCAATGGCAACGCCGAAGAATATCGGGCTGAGGAAAGCCGGCGCCGCGTTTGAGCCCGCGCCCAGAGCCATGACCACCATGGTGACAAGCCAGAAAATCAGAGGCATAAAGCGGGAATATTTGCCGGTTTTGTGCAGTATGTTCTGCGCCACGTTCTGGAAGGTGCCGTTGTGCATACCGAAGCCGTAAAAGAATGTACCCAGCAGCATGTAGAAAAACAGGTTCGAGGGAAAGCAGGCGAGAATGTCGTTCGGACGCAGTCCATAGTACGCGACGCCGACCAGCAGAGCCATTGCCAGGGACACTACGCCGATATTGGTTTTGAGCTTCATTCCGATGACGATTGCCAATACTATCGCCACAACGAATACTAAAACGTTCATAGTTCACTCTCTCTTTCTTATTCTTTTGTGTCCATGCCGTGTTTTCGCGCCCCTTTGCGTATATCACCCCCCGTCAGATAACGTCGCTTTCCCGCAATTTCTCCATTTCCGCGTCGTCAAGGCCCAGCAGGCCCTTGTATATCTCCTCGTTGTGCTGCCCCAAATCGGGCGCGGCGGCGGGCTCGACGTATGTATCCGACATGTGGTACGGCGAGCCCTGGATGACAATGTCTCCCAGCGTGGGATGATGCAGCCGGTGCAGGATGCCGGACTGATACATATCCTCGGAATTGAGAATGTCCCTGACCGTGAGCACCGCGCCGGCGATAACGCCGTTTTCGCACAGTATCCGCATCGCCTCGTGCTTCGTGCGCTGCATGGTCCAGGCCGTTATTTCCGGATAGAGCGTGCCGGTGTTTTTCAGCCGGTTTTCCCCGTCGGTATAGCGGGGATCGTCCAACAGGTCGGGGCGCTCTATTGTATTGCAGAAGGTTTTCCACGCCTTCTGGCCCGGAGTGTCGTTGACCATGATGAAAATATAGTTGTTCTCGTCGTCCTCCCTCTCGGGCTTTGTCCGGAACATATCCCGCGGCGCCTTCTTGCCCGCGAACACCATCGGGTGCCCGCGCCTGCGGCTCTCCGTGGGCAGGCTGAACGCGCTGCGGGACATCGAGACCATTACCTCCTGCATGTTCACGCGCACGTGCTGCCCGCGGCCCGTCTTTTCCCGCTGGTACAGCGCCGCGAGCACGGCGGACAGGGCAAAGCGCCCCGTCGGGTCGTCGGCCAGCGCCACGTTGGAGATTACCGGCGGCGAGTTCAGCAGCCCCGTCTGGCTGGCGATGGTGCCGGTGCACTGCACGGGACCGTCCATCGCGGGAAATTCACCGTAGGGGCTGTACTGGCTGTAGCCCTTTATCTGGCAGAAGATGCACCGTGGATTTATCCCGCGCACGCGCTCATAGCCGAAGCCGAGGCGCTCAATCGCGCCGGGGGCGAAGTTTTCAATGAGTACGTCCGACACGGCTATGAGCCCGGCCAGTATTTCCTTGCCCTCACCGGATTTCAGGTCCAGAGTTATGCCCTTTTTGTTGGCGTGGACAAGCGCCCAGGACAGGTCCTGCCCGCCGCCCTTCGGACGCCCCTGCTCGCCAAGCACGGGGCGCTCAATCTTTATTACCTCCGCTCCCATCTGCGCCAGGCTCACGGTGCATATGGGCCCTGCCATAAACTGCGACAGGTCAATAACTCTCACGCCCTCAAGGGCGTTTGGTACGCCGTTCATTCACGCACATCCTTTCCGTTTTTCAGCTTCGGCTCAATGCGCCGCTCGATAAGCTCCTCAACCGCCGCGGTCATGGTCTCCTGATTCCATTTCTTCGCGTCGGCGGGGTCGGCCCGCAGCAGGCAGACCGGAAAGCCGTTGTCCTCAAGGGTTTTTACGATGTTGTAGTAAAAGTCGCCGTTGTTCATGCAGTTTTCGCTTGTGAGGATGACCACGCCGTCTATCATGTTGTGCCGGGCCTCCTTGAGAAACCACTCGCTGTTCCACGGCGGCATGTGCAGGAAATCCGTTATCATGCTGAAACGCGTGCCCAGCGCGCGCAGCGGGTTGTCCTCATAGCCCAGCCGTCCGTAGGCGTCCGCGGCCAGACCCAGATACATCGTCCAGATAAAGGCCGCGCCGTACTTCTCCTCAAAGTGGTTGTAGAACGCCAGATTAAACCACAGCCCGCGGCCTATCCACATAAGGCGTATGCGCTCGTTCGGCACGGCGGGCATATTGTTTTCAGCGCGGTATTTGACCTCCTCGTAGAGGCTTTTCGCGTGCTCGGCGGCCCATTTTGTGCCGCGCTGCCACTGGGCCTGCATCACGGCGTTGACCGTGTCCGTCACCGTGACGGGGGCGGGGCGCGTTTTCGCTATCAGGTCGCGGGTTTCGCGGTACCAGTGGTCCTGCTCGTTGACATAGTCCATGACCTGCCGCAGCCTGTTCATGTCGAACATCCTGCCGGTTTTCTGCTCCAGGAACGCAATGAGGTCGCGCAGCTCGCGCTCGAAGAAGTCCAGCCGGCGGCCGCTGCTCAAAAGCTTATAGTCGTCAAAGGCCTTGTCAAACCACCGCTCGGTCACTACCGGCTCGTAATAGCGCTGCATGACGTACTGCTCGGCGTTTTCATACGCCTCCGCCATCAGATTTTCTATCTTGCCCATTATCGAGCACTCGCTCTGCGTGATAATTATGCTCGGCTCCGGAAGCCCTCCCCACGGGCCCTCCTCGGGGTGGGGGTCCAGCGCGCAGGCGTAGGCCGTGGAGCAGTACGAGCAGATATCGTCGCGGTAGCCGGCGTCGCGCAGGAAGCCGTACATCTTCCCGCTCAGCTGCTTGGCCGCGCATATGGCAGTCCACCACTGGTACACCACAAAGGGTATGTCCATGGCCCTGAGTATCTCCATGGGCGCGTCCGCGCACACCAGCGCGAAGGGCTCGCCGGCCTCCACGCGCGGGCGCAGGGTCTTGAACCACTCCTTCTGATACGCGCTGGCGGCCTTCGTGGCCTCAAGACGCTTTACCGAGCGCGTTTCATAGCTTTTATTCTCCGGCATCACTTCGCCTCCTTTGCCCGCTGTGCAAGCGCCTCAAGCTGTGTCCTGAGCGCCTGCGGCTCCATAAGCGGCCAGCTCTGCTTCTGCACCACGATATCGGGGATTCCCCGCTTTTCCAGCAGCTCGGCCTTTACCGAGGGGTAGTCCCAGACATATGCCTCGTCGTTGTTGTTCATAAAGGTTATAAAGGCGTCGGGCCTTACCTCGTCCAGCTCTCTGCCGAGCGAGCGCACGCGAGCGCGTATGCTGCCCTTCTCGCTGACGGGCATACGCTTTATCAGGCGCTCGGCCAGCGCGCTGACCGGCTCAAGGCGCTCGTCAACGTCCGTGTCAAACATGCGCCGGCCCATGTCGTGGTCCTCGCCGGCTATGTTGCAGCCGGCCTGCTCCGCCAGCTCGTAAACCTCCGTGGTCTCCTGCACGCTGCCGGCGTAGTAGACCCTCACGCCGGGCGCGTCGGGCCATTTCCGCGCCTCCTCCGTCACCCGGCGCAGGCAGTCTGTGGCCTCGCGCTTTTCCATAAACATCGACCCGCCTATTACCGTGAGCGCCTCGCTTCCCGTGACGGTGCAGCGCTCCGGTCCGCGCAGCGCGTTAAAGGCCCGCAGAGCCCGGCGGTATTCGCTGCACAGCGCGATTGCCGCGCGCAGGTCCTGCGCGCTCACCGCGTTTCCCGACCAGCGCTCCGCCGCGGCTATGAGGTCCCGAAGCTCGCGCTCGTTGCGCTCCTGGGTCTTGAAGGTCTTTTGCGTCAGCTCAAAATCCAGATACAGCATTTCCGGCAGGCGCCGCTCCGGCTCAAGCCCGCCGAGGGCGCGCAGGTAATAAAAAAGCTTCAGAAACATGTCCGAGCTGCTGCAAAACACAACGCGCTCAATAAGCCCCTCATAGTCCGAGGTCAGCGACTCCCAGAGCCCCTTCCATACGCTGCCGAAGGAGTACTCAAGGTATTTCTCCGCGCTGGCTCGCTCTCCGCCGTAATAGCCCGTAATACGGAACGGGAGCAGGCCGGCGGCCAGAAGAATTTCCTCCGGAATGTCATAGCCCATCAGGCCCACCACTTTTTTTCCGCCGCTTTTCCAGCGGCGCAGAACAGCCTTCCGGCCGTCATACGCTTCCTTCAGGCGGCAGAACGCCGCGCCGCCCATCGCTTCCCGACGTATCGCCACAGCAAAACCTCCCTCTGTGTTTTGTATTTACAGAATATATTCGCCGAATATATTCTGTAAATATCATAATACAGGCCGGCAGAAAATTCAATATCAATTCCCTCCGCCTCCGGGACAAAAAACGCGGCGGAGTTTTGTTTAAATTGCCCGCGGCGTGCCCTCCGTTTATTTTTCGCTTGATTTATTTTTGCTTTTTATGTATATTATTTTGTATTATATTAATTGGGAAGATGAGTAAAATGACTGCTGACAACACACCGGAAAACGGCGGGAGCAAACGCAGCCTTCAGGCGCGCAGGTCAAAAACGCGCATAATCTACGGCTATATCGAGCTCGCAAAAGCCATCGGCGCGGACAAGGTCACGGTCACTGGACTGTGTAAGGACCTGGGGATATCCGTCGGGCGGTTTTACCACTACTTCCGCTCCATCGAGGACCTTGAGCACTCCATCTACTACGTGCTTGACGACCAGATAAGCGAGTGGAACATCGCTCAGCCCGGCAGCGGCGCGCGGGAAAATCTGATTCTCTATACGGTGTGGTTTGCCCGGCACAACCTCTCCCTCGGCGTCTCGCTTGTCAAGCGCCTTTTCAGCGGCAGCAACACCAACCTCTCCGTGCGCAAGAAGGATATAGCGTACCTTGAGGTATTCGCCGAGGCCTTCTGGCACGAATACCGGCTTGAGGACGCGTACAGCCTTGACGAGCTCATCCGCCACATCCGCGTGGTCAGCCGCGGCGTCATACTTGACTGGGCCGTGCATGACGGCGGCTTTGACCTTGAGCAGGCCATGCGCGCGGCCGTGTCCAGCACCGTTGACGGCATTCTTGCCCTGTCCGAGGGCAAGCGCCTGTACTACGACGGCTGCGGAAGGATTTGATTAGCGTGTCGAAAAAGCGGCTTTGCCACTTTTTCGAGAGGGCTTGGCTGCGCTCTGCGCCTTTGTTGCCTGCCGAAAGCGGCAGGCAAGCCGACGCTCACTCCGCGCAAAGTGTTTTTTCCGACGTACACGCCGCCGGAAAAAACGCTCTAACTTTATTTGCGGCGTACGCGCCGCGAACTCTGCGAGGCTTTTCGACCTTCTGATATACCGCACTGCCGCGGCGGCAGTGCAGTATTTTTTGTCCGGTTCCGCAAGGCGGCAGGCAGAGGCCGCGCCTGCGTTAATTTTTCCACACTAAAGCGTGAATAAAGTTTTTCGAAAAAGGGAAAATTTTCTTCATTTATGCTCAGACGCAACTTGTATTTTTGTAGAATACGTATAATAATTTATATAATATATATTTTTATTTAGAACCTGTTTGGGAAGGAAATCCTTATGAAAATATCAAAAAAGTATGATATTAATATCTTTAAGATCGGAAGAGCACACGTCTGAACT
>CATJWA010000249.1 GCA_949744025.1 uncultured Eubacteriales bacterium | reverse complement strand
GCGCGGCCTGTGCGCCCGCGGCGGAGAGGCCGGCGGCACGCCCCAGCGCCTTTTCGACAGCCTCGCCCCCGGCATGTGGGACGTGAAGCTGTGCCTGTGCCTGAAGGTGTTCGAGGAGCTGGGCCTTCTCTCCCTCGGGCAGTCGGGCGGCCTGTGGACGGTCCGGCGCAGCGGCTTTGACGACAAGGCCGACATGTCCTCCTCGTCCATCCTGCGTCAGCTCAATTCAAGAAAGGAGTCCGCACGCGAATGAAAACCTATGACGATGCGCTCGAGCGCTGCTATGCCGGGCTCGAGGAAAAAATAAAGGAGTGCGCGCTCAGCGTCGATATCGGCCGCGTGCGCGCCGCTTTTGAAACGGCGGTGGACAGCCACAGCGGACAGCTCCGGCGCGACGGCTCGCCCTATGTCACCCACACGGTGGCCGCCGCGGAGATAGCCGTGGAAATGGGTCTGGACGAAGACTCCATAGTCTCCGCCCTGCTGCATGACACGCTGGAGGACACCTCCCTGCAATATGACGACATAGCCCGGCAGTTCGGCCCCTCCGTGGCCGCGATAGTGGACGGCGTAACCAAGCTCACGCGCATTAACTTCACCAGCCGTGAGGAGGCTCAGATGGAGAATATGCGCAAGATGCTCATGGCCATGAGCGAGGATATCCGCGTAATTCTCATCAAGCTGGCCGACCGCCTGCACAATATGCGCACCATGGACTTCCAGACCCCCGAAAAGCAGCGCCTGAAATCGCTGGAGACCATGCAGATATACGCGCCCATAGCCCACCGCCTCGGAATGCAGCGCATAAAGTGGGAGCTTGAGGACCTGTCGCTGATGTACCTTGATCCGATAGGCTACAAGAGCATACTCGACATGCTCGACCGCCGGCGCGACGACCTTGAGAAATTCATGGACAGCATGGAAAAAAAGATAAGCTCCCGGCTCAGCGACTGGGGTATCGAGTGCACCATAAGCCGCCGCCTCAAGCACCTGTACAGCATCTACCGCAAGATGTATACGCAGAAGCTTGACCTGTCGGAGATTTTTGATTTGTGCGCCCTTCGCGTAACGGTGGAAAGCCTGTCCGATTGCTATAACGTGCTCGGCCAGATACACGACATGTTCAAGCCCGTGCCCGGCCGCTTCAAGGACTATATCTCCACCCCCAAGCCCAACGGCTACCAGAGCCTGCATACCACGGTCATAGGAAGCGAGGGCATCCCCTTCGAGGTGCAGATACGCACCTGGGAGATGCACCGCACCGCCGAGTACGGCGTTGCCGCCCACTGGAAGTACAAGTCCGGCTCCGCCGGCGTCAGGGACGGGGACGAGGAGAAGTTCGCCTGGGTGCGCCGCCTGCTGGAGCTCCAGCAGACCAGCGACGCGACGGATTTTCTCTCGGGCCTGAAGGTGGATATGTTTGCCGACGAGGTGTTTGTGTTCTCCCCGAAGGGCGATGTTATAAGCCTGCCGGCCGGCGCCACGCCCATAGACTTTGCCTACAGCATCCATTCCGCCGTGGGCAACAGCATGGTGGGGGCCAAGGTCAACGGCCGCATAGTGCCCATTGACTACGCCATGCGCAACGGCGACATCGTGGAGATACTCACCTCCAAGGCCGCCTCCGGCCCCAGCCGCGACTGGCTTAAAATCGCCAGAAGCGGCTCGGCCCGCAGCAAGATAAAGCAGTGGTTTAAAAAGGAGCGGCGTGAGGAAAATATAGTGCAGGGCCGCGAAATGCTCGACGCGGAGCTCAAGCGCTGCGGCATAAGCATGGCGGAGGTCAGCGAGTATGACCTCATGCCCATAATCCTGCGCCGGCTGTCGCTCAGCTCGGTGGACGACGTTTACGCCGCGATTGGATACGGCGGCATAACCGCCACCAAAACCGCCAACCGCCTGCGCGACGAGCTGCAAAAGGCCCATAAGCAGAGCTCGGCCAGAACCCCGCTGGATAAGCTCAACGAGGCCGCGGAGCGCCGGGTGGAGCAAAAGCGCGCCCAGAAGCCCCGCGCGGTGCAGGGCGTGCTTGTTGCGGGGCTGGACAACTGCCTTATCAAGTTCGCCCGCTGCTGCACCCCCGTTCCCGGGGACGAGATAGTGGGCTTCATCACCCGCGGCTACGGCGTGTCTGTCCACCGCACGGACTGCGCCAACCATATAAACGGCCGTCTCGACCCCGACGGCGGCGGCCGCTGGATAGACGTGTCCTGGGCCAACGAGACCAATGAAAGCTATACCACCACGCTTAAAATATGCTCCAAGGAGAGAAACGGCCTCGTCATGGACATCGCCACGGCGCTGACCTCGATAAACGCGAAGGTCCACAGCCTGCTCGCCCGCGACGTCGGCGGCGGCTGCGCCCAGACCACGGTGACGCTCGAGGTCAAAAACCTGTTCGATTTGCAGCTGATAATAAACCGTATCCAGGCCATCTCCGGCGTAACCGAGGTCAGCAGAAGCGGGAATTGACCCTCAAATCAAACTCAAAACCTCGTAGAGTTCGCGTCCGCGGACGCGAAAAAAATTAAATCGTTTTTTCCGGCGGCGTGTATGTCGGAAAAAACACTCTGCGCGGAGCGTGCGTCGAATTGGCCGCCGAAGGCGGACAACCGAGGCGCGTAGCGGAGTGAAGCCCCTCAAATGAGAGGCGGAGCCTCTCATTTGAAATACTCAGGAGGAAAATATGCATATCAAAACACTCACTGTAGGCCCCATTGAAACCAACTGCTATGTCGTCTCCGACGAGGAAACGAGAGAATGCGCCGTTATCGACCCCGGCGACGAGTCGGGCACGATATTGAATTACCTTGAATCAAATAATTTAAAATGCCGCTGCATACTGCTCACCCACGCGCACTTTGACCATGTCGGCGCGGTGCCGGAGCTCATGGAGGAAACCGGCGCGGCCCTGTATATGAGCGAGAAGGACAACGGCGTGCCCATCGGCAGCGGCAGCGAGTGCTTCCGCGCGCCCGAGGGAACAAAATTCTATAAGGACGGCGACACGGTGTCCGTCTCCTCTCTCAGCTTCAGGGTACTCGCCACGCCGGGCCACACCCCCGGCTGCGTGTGCCTTATCTGCGGCGACGCGATATTCTCCGGCGACACCCTGTTTCGCGACAGCTGCGGTAGAACCGACTTCGTCTCCAGCAGCACGGACGACATGCTCGTCTCTCTCCGGCGAATAGCCGAGCTGCCCGGCGACTATGAGGTGTTCCCCGGCCACATGTCAGCCACCACGCTTGAGCGCGAGCGGCGCATGAACTATTTCATTCACGCCGCTCTCAGGGGCTGAGGGGAGGACGCAATGGCTCACCAGAAAACCGTCCGCGGAACGGACGAATACGATTTCCCCGTCGAGCTTGTGTGGAAGGCCCTGACGGGCAGCAATAACTCCAATCTTGTGGACCCTCTCGACGAGGAGACCTATAATAACTCCGTCCCAAAGCCCGGCACGGTGTTCACCCGCTCGCTGGAGGTCGTGACAAACGAGCGCTTTTCCTTCCAGATAAAAACCGTGATGTATACCGCCACATGGAAAATCGCCCTCAAGTCCACGGGAGCGTGCAAAACCCGCGTGACGGTAGACGAGATTGTGGACTTTGCGGACTTCCGCGCCTTTGCCGCCTGCCGCTTCGGCGCCGGCCTGAGACACGAGATGAACTATTTCATGAAGGACGTGGAGAGCAAGCTGAAAAACTACGAAAAAAAGCTGAAGCTTAAGCTGTGAAATTTTAAATCAAAGGCTGAAAGCCCCGATTTGAAGAAAATCCGGAGGGATAAAATGACTAAAAAAGCTCTCGTTATAGAGGACGACGGCAACATCGCCGAGCTTCTGCGCCTGTATCTGGAGAAGGACGGCTTCGAGGTCTCCCACGCCATGGACGGCGGGGAGGGCCTGGAGATGTACCGCGCCTTTCATCCGGACATCGTGCTGCTGGACATCATGCTGCCCGTGATGGACGGCTGGAGCGTCCTTCGCGAGATACGCGCGCTTGACTCGCACGTCTATGTAATAATGCTCACCGCCAAGGGCGACACGCCCGACAAGATTTCCGGTCTTGAGATGGGCGCGGACGACTATGTAACAAAGCCCTTTGAGGTCAAGGAGCTGCTCGCTCGCATCCACGCCGTCATGCGCCGGAGCGAGGAGCCGGCGGCCCTGTCCGGCAAGCGCCTGGAGTTTGATAAATTAGTGATAAATCTCGACTCCTACGAGCTCATTGTCGACGGCAAGCGCATAGATACCCCGCCCAAGGAAATGGAGCTGCTGTTCCACCTTGCGTCCTCCCCCAACCGCGTTTTCACGCGCAACCAGCACCTTGACGAGGTCTGGGGCTTCGACTATTTCGGCGACAGCCGCACCGTGGACGTGCACATAAAGCGTCTGCGCGAAAAATTGGAGGGCGTGTCCGACCAGTGGTCCCTCAAAACCGTCTGGGGCGTAGGCTACAAATTCGAGGCTACAAGCCTTAATTGAGAGGCGGCAAAGCCGCCTCTCAATTAAAAGGGATTCGCTTCATTCTGCGCCTCACCCTTTGCCGCCGAAGGCAGCAAAGGGTTCGACGCTCATTACGCGCAGAGTATTTTTTGTCAGGCACATGTCCTGACAAAAAATGATTTCAATTTTTCGCGGCGTCCGCGCCGCGAACTCTGCGAGGCATGGCTTGTTTTTCTAAAGAAGGTATAATTTTTGCACAGCTTTTACTTTAAAAATTTTATAGTCGCCGCGCTGGCGGTTATGCTCAGCTTTCTTTTCCTCGGCGCGGTGTTCATCGGAATAGGCCAGAACATGACCCTGCGCGAACGGCGGGAAACCCTCGAATCCAACGCCCAGGAGCTGGCCCGCCTCTCCTCGGCCTACACGCTTGACGGCGAGCTGAGCGACCTGACCCTGCGCGTGGTGCTCTCCGCAATAAGCCGCGTGTCCGGCAACCACTGCTTTTTGTGCGACGAGCAGGGTCTTATAATCTCCTGCTCGGACACGGAGGTAAACTGCGGCCATATCGGCAGGAGCATCGACAGCCAGATAATCTCGCAGATGAGCTCCGGCAGCGGCTACAGCGCCATAACCTCGCTCGGCGGACTGTATTCCGACAGCTACTATGTCGCCGCCCGCCCAATAATCAGCTACGCGGGCGCCACCCTCGGCTACGTGTTCGTCGGAGCGAATACGGGCTCCATAGTCCGCGTCTGGCACAGCCTCATGGGCGTGTTCCTGATAACCGCCGTACTCATAATGGCCCTGACCCTCGTCATAAGCTATGTCAGCGCGGTCCGCCAGGCAAAGCCGGTCAACGAGATGTCGGCCGCCGCCGTGCGCTTTGCCCACGGCGACTTCTCCGCGCGCGTCGGCGTCGGCGGGGACGACGAGGTCGGAGCCCTTGCCGCGGCCTTCAACAACATGGCCGACTATCTCGAGCGCTCGGAAAAGCAGCGCAGCGACTTTCTGGCCAATGTCGCCCATGAGCTGAAAACCCCCATGACCACCATCTCCGGCTTTGCCGACGGCATACTTGACGGCACCATACCGCCCGAGAGCCAGCGCCGGTATCTGGAGACAATCTCCAGCGAAACCCGCCGGCTCAGCCGCCTTGTCCGCCGCCTGCTGGATGTCTCGCGCATACAGAGCGAGGGCCCCGAGCAGCTCCGCAGGAAATTTTTCGACGCGTCCGAGCTGCTTTTGCAGGTACTCATCGTCTTTGAAAAAAAGATAACCGACAAGCAGCTTGAGGTCAACGCCCAGGTCCCCGAGGACGCGATAATTGTCCTCGGCGACGCCGACTCGATAAATCAGGTCATCTACAATCTGCTGGAAAACGCCATAAAATTCGCCGAGCCCGGCTCCGAGCTGGGCATAGCCATCTTCAAGCAGAACGGCAAGGCGTATATTTCCATAAAGAATAAGGGCCCCACCATCCCCGCCGAGGAGCTCTCCCTCATCTTCGACCGCTTCCATAAAACCGACAAATCCCGCTCCATGGACCGCGACGGCGTCGGTTTGGGCCTGTACATAGTCAAAAGTATCCTCACCAACCACGGCGAGGATATAGTGGTAACCAGCAAAGACGGCATAACCGAGTTCGTCTTTTCGCTGACCCTGAAGGTCAAATAAGCCTTGCAGATCTTAGAATTTGTTAGCGGCTGTGCCGCTTACAAATTCTTGATGCAGAGCTGTTTCGCGCGCGAAGCGCCGCGAAAAAATTCAAATCATTTTTCCGGCGGCATGTACGTCGGGAAAATCCCTATCGCGGAGCGACCGTGCGAGCGAAGCGAGTGCGTAGAGCGCAGCGCCCATGATGCCTAAATGATGCCTTTTGTTTACAAATCATTCACCCGCAATTCACAGATTTATCTAAATTAGCTGTTAGAATAATCTCGTCCTCAAGGAGGTAAGCCCGATGGAGCAGGACAGACGCAGCGGCTGGTACGACACCTCGCCGCATCGTGAGTGGTACAGGCAATATTCCACGCAAACGAATCCCCCGGCCCTGAAAGTGCCGGACGCTTCCGACGCAAAGCGGCCGAGAAAAAAACACACCGGCATGAAGGTGACAATGATAAGCCTGTGCGTGCTGATTCTCATAGCCGCAACGGCCTTTGCCTTTGCCGAGCCGCCCGTGGGCACAGTAAGCCCGGGCACAACGCTCAATCCGCAGCTTCCGGATGCGGGCGATGATTACGCGGACGACTTCCGCGACTTCTTCAACGGCTACTACTCCGGCCCGTCCTCAGGCTCCGAGGCAAGCCGCCTTCCGAGGACAAAGGCCCGTGACGGCGTGAGCATAACGCTCTCCTCCAGCGAGGGACTCGACGAGCTCACGCTCGGCCAGCTCTATGAGCGGAGCATCGACTTTGTCGTCGGCATCTCCGCGAGCGTGGACGGACGCGACGGCTATTTCTGGGGCACCGGTATAATAATGACTGGCGACGGTTATATTCTCACCAACGCCCACATCATAGCCGGCACCGACTCCGCCTTCGTCACAACCGGCGACGGCCGCGAGTATGAGGCCCTTCTCGTCGGCGAGGACCGCCAAAGCGATATCGCCGTGCTAAAGATTGACGCGCATGGCCTCCATGCCGCCAGCTTCGGCCGGAGCGACGAGCTTGCCGTGGGCGACGCGGTTGCCGCCATAGGCAATCCCCTCGGTGACCAGCTCTCCGGCACGATAACCAACGGCATAGTCTCCGCGATAAACCGCGACGTGGTGGTCGATTCCCACATGATGACCCTCATCCAGACCAATACGGCGATAAACGAGGGCAACTCCGGCGGCCCGCTCCTGAACATGTACGGTCAGGTTGTCGGCGTGACCAACATGAAGATGGTAGCCAACTTCTCTCAGGCCACGATAGAGGGCATCGGCTTTGCCATACCGACCAGCGTGGTCAGGGAAATAGCCAATCAGCTTATCGCCAGCGGCGAGGTGTCCGGCCGCCCCGGCATCGGGATAACGGTCGGCGCGATACCCTACGATGCCGCCGAGCAGTACGGTCTGCCCGACGGGCTGTATATCAGCCAGGTCGAGCCCTCCTCGGATGCGTATGCCAAGGGCGTGCGCGCCGGCGACGTGCTCACCGCGGTGAACGGAACGGCTGTCTATACCACGCAGGACGTGGGTCTTATACGCGACGGGTTCGGCGTGGGAGATACAATCACCCTGACCCTGTTCCGCGACGGCGAAACCTTCGACCTTGAGGTCGAGCTCATGGACGTAAACGAGCTGTACTGAGAACCTTACCGAAATGAGCGCCAACTAACTTTACTAACTCTCTTTTTTACACACTCCTCTCTTTTTTACAAAATGCCGGGCTGTCCCCCACAGTCCGGTGTTTTGTATTTTAAAATTTCTCCTTCTGCCCATAGCCCCACAGGTCCCCAAAAAACGCAGCAACATATGCAACAAAAAAGAAAAATTTTTCCAAAAAAGGACGCGGCACGCTCAGGCCTGCCGCGCCGCGCTTTTTCTCCCGCCCTATCTTCCGCTGTTTCTCTCCCAGAAAACACCGTCGGAAAAGCCCTGAATCGTCCTGTCCGTCTCCGCTCGCTCCAGCCGCATCTCTCCCCAGAGCGCAAACTGCGCGTTGAGCTCAACCCCCGCGTAGTGCCGGCCCAGCTTCTTCGCCGTCACCAGCGTCGAGCCCGAGCCTGAAAAGGGGTCGAATACCGTGTCCCCCTCGTTTGAGCTGGCCAGAATCAGCTTTGCCAGCAGCTTTTCCGGCTTCTGCGTCGGATGCGCCGTGTTTTCCGCCATCGACCAGTACGGCACCGTGATGTCGTCCCAGAAGTTGGACGGGCAGGTGTCCCGGAAGCGTCCGCGCTCGGTTTCCCGCCAGTCCTTCGGCCTTCCGCCGTCGCGGTAGGGCGCGATAACCCGCCGCCTCTGCCTGACCGCGTCGAGGTTGAAAACGTAGTCGTCCGACACCGTGGCGAACCATATGTCCTCCATGGCGTTTTTCCAGTTTTTCGCCGCGCCCCGACCCTTCTCGCGCTGCCAGGTTATGCGGCTGCGCACCGTGAAGTGCCGCCGCAGCACCCGCTCAACGCCCGCGCTGCACCGCCAGTCGCAGCAGACGTAAATGCTCGCGTCCTCCGTCAAAAGCCGCCGCAGCGGCGCCACCCAGCCCTCCGTGTACTCCTCATATTCCGCCTCGCCCAGCTTTTTAAAAACTCCGCCGCCGAAGTCCATGCGCAGGTTGTACGGCGGGTCGGCAATGGCCAGCCGCGCAAAGCCTCCCGGCAGCCTGGGCATAACCTCGCGGCAATCACCGAGGATGGTTTTGTCGAGAATTTCGCCGAGCTGCGCAGGTCCGCCGAGCGTAAGGCAGCGGCGCAGGTACTGCGCCCCCTCGTCAAGCCCCATATCCAGCGTCTTGTTGCGTTGTGACTTCATCCTGCCCCCTCCGAAAATGTGCTGCGCCCATTTTAACACAGGCAGAGCCGTAAATCAAATAAAGGGCGGCTTTATTGCTCAGAAGCTGTACCATTAGCCAAAGTGCGCAGCTTTGCGAGGCAAAACCGTTGTTGGCAAGGCAAAAAATCGCAGGAATACTGAATGTATTTCAAGATTTTTTAACGAAGCCAACGGCGGTTTTGGCCGGAAAGCTGTGTGCTGAAGCTATTGATACAGCTTCTCAAACTCCGCTCCCGCCGTAGTTTGCCAGCACCCGCGCCGAGGGGTCGTCCACGTCGCAGCCGGGCCAGTCCCTGTTCGGCATCCAGAAGCCCTTCACCATGCGCGCCTGACCGGGATAGTGCTTTTCAAAAAGCTCCCTGTAGAGCAGGCTCTCCTTCGTAAACGGCCGCGCGAAATCGTACCTTTCCCGACGTTTCGCAAACTCCGCGTCCGTGTACAGCCCCTCGGCGTACTCCTTCAGGTCGTCCACCATCGAGTGCCCCACCGCGTCGGAAAAGGCCGCCTTCTGCCGCCAGAGAATCCCGTCGGGCAGCAGCCCGTCGCGCTCAAAGGCCCGCCGCAGCAGGTACTTGCCCATGCCGTAGCTGTTGACCTTCATCGCCGGGTCAATGGACATGACGTACCTGACAAACTCCAAATCCCCGAAGGGCACCCGCGCCTCCAGCGAGTTTACCGAAATGCAGCGGTCGGCCCGCAGCACGTCGTACATGTGCAGCTCGTCAACCCGCCGCTTGGCCTCGCGCTGGAACTCCTCCGGCGAGGGCGCGAAGTCGGTGTACTTGTAGCCGAACAGCTCGTCGCTTATCTCCCCCGTGAGCAGCACGCGCACGTCCGTGCGCTCGTGTATGGCCTTGCAGCACAGGTACATGCCCATGCTCGCTCGGATGGTCGTGATGTCATAGGTCCCCAGCAGTGCCACAACCTCCTCGAGCGAGGCGAGCACCTCGTCGCGCGTCATGTACACCTCGGTGTACTCCGCGCCGATGTACTCCGCGGCCTGCCGGGCGTATTTCAGGTCGATGGCGTCCGTGTCCATACCGATGGCGAAGGTGCGGATGTGCCGGCCTAAGATACGCGCGGCGATGGCGCACACAAGGCTGCTGTCCAGCCCGCCGGAGAGCAGAAAGCCCAAAGGCGCGTCCGCGTCCAGCCGCTTGTCCACGGCCAAAATGAGCTTTTCTCGTATCTGCGCGCAGATTTCGTCCAGCCCGCCGGAGACGTAACGCTCCACGGTTGTCAAATCCGCGTAACGCACAAACTCCCCGTCCGCCCAGTAGTGCCCCGGCGGGAAGGGCAGAATCTCATCGCACAGGCCCACGAGGTTTTTCGCCTCGCTGGCAAAGACGATGCCGCCGTCGTGATAGCCGTAGTACAGAGGCCGTATGCCGATGGGGTCCCGGGCGGCGATGAAGGCGTCCTTCTCGCTGTCGTAGATTATCATCGCGAATTCCGCGTCCAGCTTCTCAAACATTTTCAGCCCGTACTCCCTGTACAGCGGCAGAATAATCTCGCAGTCCGAGCCGCTTTTGAACTCATACTTTTCCGACAGCTCCTTTTTCAGCGGCCGGAAAAGGTAAAGCTCGCCGTTGCACACGCACATGTCCCCGTCCAGGTGAAACGGCTGCATCCCTTCCTCGTGCAGACCCATTATCGCCAGCCGGTGGAAGCACAGGCAGCCCCCGCCGGCTTTCTCGACGCGCGACATGTCCGGCCCGCGCGAGCGCGTGCGGTCAAAATATTTCCTTATCTCCTCCTCGCTCAGCGTCTGAGCCGTGAACCCCATGATTGAACACATAAAAAAGCACCTCCGGAAAAATTTCGCAGCCCTGTCCTGAAATTTCAGGACGAATAGCTGCTTCTCCGCGGTGCCACCTGATTTACCGCCCGAAACGGACGGTCACTTTTTCGGGCTCTGTCAAGCCCGTGCGGATTAACGCCCCGCAACGCGTCTCACCTACTCGCCGCCCCGGCCGCCCCCTGCGCGGGAAGCGCCCTTTCCTGCTTTCAGCCTGCTGCTCCGGAGTGTTATTCACGCGGTCTCCTGTGCCGGACTTCCACCCTCGCCGGCTCTCTGTGACCGAGCCGCCGCGCTGTTTGTCTCCATCAACGCATTTGCCTTATCAAAAATTTTATGGTCGAATTGTAGTCCTTCACTGTGCAAAAGTCAATGAGTAATTTTCACTAAAATTTCAACGCTTTACACGGGCAAATTTTTCGGTTAAAATGAAAATACCCTCCCCGCCGCCGCTTGCCTTGGAGGGCGAAAACCTGTATAATAAACGCACAGCGTTTATTATATTTTTTTTGGCCGCGCATACGCGCACGGCTCAGCAAAATCAATATATCCAAAAATATATGTGAAATGGGTGCGGCGAGTGCTTTACGACAATCTTACAATCAACGAAAAGGGCCATCTGTGCATGGCCGGCATGGACACGGCGGAGCTGGCGCGCCAATATGGAACGCCGCTTTACCTCATGGACGAGGAGAGAATCACGGGCAGGATGCGCACCTACAAAAGCGCGATGAGCGGCTATTTCGGCGCCGGCTCTCTGCCGTTTTACGCCAGCAAGGCGCTGTGCTGCCGGAGGATACTTGAGCTGGCAAAGGCCGAGGGCATCGGCGTGGACGTGGTGTCCGCCGGCGAGCTCTACGCGGCCGAGTCCGTGGACTTTCCAATGGACAGGATATGCTTCCACGGAAGCTGCAAGACAAAGGCCGAGATTGACTACGCCGTCAGGCTCGGCGTGGGCTTTTTCATCTGCGACAATGCCGAGGAGCTGCGCCGCATCGACGCGGCCGCGGCGAAGTGCGGCGTGCGCCAGAGCGTGCTGCTGCGGGTGACTCCGGCGATTGACCCGCACACCTTTGCCGCCGTGGCCACGGGGCTTATAGACTCAAAGTTCGGCCTGCCGATACCTACAGGTCAGGCCAGGGAGTTCACGCGTCTGGCCCTGAGCCTGAAAAGCGTGGTCCTGCGCGGCTTTCACTGCCATATAGGCTCCCAGATTTTTGACAAGCAGCCCCTGTGCGACGCCGCCACGGTGATGGCCGGCTTCGCCGCGGACATGCGCGACGAGCTGGGCTACAGCGCGGAGATTATCGACCTGGGCGGCGGCTTCGGCGTGCCCTACGTCGAGTCCGAGCCGGAGATTGACATTGACGACACCATCCGCCTTGTTGCCGAGCACTACAAGGCGGAAATGTCCCGCCGCGGCTTCGGCGAGACGGCGGTGTTCATGGAGCCGGGCCGCAGCATAGTCGGCGACTCGGGCCTGACGCTCTATGAGATTCAGGACGTGAAAACCATCCCCGGACTGAAAAACTACGTCGCCATAGACGGCGGCATGACCGACGACCCGCGCTACGCGCTCTACCAGTCGCGCTATACGATGCTGCTGGCCAACCGCGCCGGCGAGCGCGCGGACACACTCTACACCGTCGGCGGCCGCTGCTGCGAAAGCGGCGACATGCTCGGCGAGGACATCTCTCTGCCCGAAGCGCGCGTGGGCGACCTGCTGTGCGTGCTGACCACGGGGGCTTACAACTACTCCATGGCCTCGCACTACAACTGCGTGCCCAGGCCGCCGATTGTGATGCTCAGGGACGGGAAGTCATACACCGCGGTCCGGCGCGAGAGCTTTCGGGAAATGCTCGCCTGCCAGTTTGACGACACATGAAGTACATCGAGCTGCAAAACGAGATAATAAGCCGCTACGGAATCGAGATATGCGACGGCGAAAAGTGCGTCAGCGACTGGCACCGCACCCACGCGCACGTGGCCGAGCGGAGGGTCTGCAAGTGGGAGCAGCGAAACAGCATGGCCTCCACCTTCACGCTGCTGCACGAGATAGGCCACATCGAAACCAGCAAAAGCTCCATGCGCCGCTGCGAGGCGGAGTATTTCGCCACGGTCTGGGCCCTGCGCACGGCCAAGGAGTACGGGATAAAGGTCCCCGACAAGCTCATTGACCGCTACCAGAACTACATCATGCTTGAGTATTCGCGCGGAATAAGGCGCGGAGGGAGGCTGCCTCCGCCGACAAGCTTCACGCTGCCGAGATATTAGCGTCAAATTGAAGGCCGCTGAAGCGGCCTTCAATTTGAGGGGATGCGCTTCGCTGCGTCGTCGCAAAGTCCGCTAAGCTCCGTCCCCGCCTTTGGCGAGGACTGCGCCCGCTCCCTTGCTCCTCCTTTCCCATACGAACCCGCTTCGCTGGGCTTCGTATGGGACCTCGAGGTTGTTCGACGCGCGCTGCGCGAGAAGAGTTTTTCCGACGTACACGCCGCCGGAAAAACGATTAAATTTTATTCGCGGCGTGCGCGCCGCGAAGTCTACGACGTTTTTTGTTGGGGAGGGTATATTTTGTACGAACTGATACAGGCGGGAGAGTGCAGCTATTACATTGACTGCCCCGCGAAAATTGGCGTTTACCGCGCCGCGCCCGACGCGGTGTGGCTCATAGACAGCGGCGGGGACAGGGACGCCGGGCGGCGCGTGAAGAAAATTCTCGACGCCGAGGGCTGGACCCTGCGCGGAATCGTCAACACCCCCTCCCACGCCGACCACACCGGCGTCAACGCCTATCTGCAAAGGCAGTACGGCTGCCCCGCCTTCGCCCGCGGGGCCGAGGCGGCAATCGCGCGATTTACCGAGCTTGAGCCGGCGCTGCTCTACGGCGGCCGGCCCCTCGCCGGGCTGCGCGGCAAGTTTCTCATG
>CATJWA010000248.1 GCA_949744025.1 uncultured Eubacteriales bacterium | reverse complement strand
TCGTGCTCAGACTTGTGGGCGTATGACTGGCAAATCCCATACTGTGAATTATAACTCACAGTATGGGATTTTTATGTCGCAGACGGTTGTATTTGAAACATAAAAGTGGTAAAATTAAAGCGAATATAATTTTACATTGAACCGCGCGGTATATACTGCCTGCCGCGCAGAAATTACTTATAGAAGCGAGGTTTTGAGTATGAGCAGCATAACGGACATAAAGCTGGCTCCTTCCGGAGAGAAAAAGATTGCGTGGGCGGCGGGGAACATGCCGCTGTTGAACGCCATCAGGAATGATTTTGAAAAGACTAAGCCTTTTGCGGGAGTAAAGGTCACGCTTTCCGTGCACCTGGAGGCAAAAACGGCATACCTGTGCCGCGTCCTGTCCGCCGGAGGCGCTGAAATGCACATAACCGGCTCAAATCCCCTGTCTACGCAGGACGATGTGGCTGCGGCGCTGGTAAGCGGAGGTCTGGAAGTATATGCCCACCACGGCGCGACGGCGGAGCAGTACGAAAGCGACCTTTGTGCGGCGCTTGAGTGCTCGCCGGAGATAATCATCGACGACGGGGGAGACCTTGTGCATCTAATGCACACAAAATTTGCCCATATGATACCGAATGTGATAGGAGGCTGCGAGGAGACTACCACGGGTATACTTCGCCTGCGCGCCATGGCGAAGGCGGGAGAGCTTCGCTTCCCGATGGTGATGGTCAACGAGGCCGACTGCAAGCACCTTTTCGACAACCGCTACGGCACCGGTCAGTCCGTCTGGGACGCGATTGACCACCTTACAAATCTTATTGCGGCGGGAAAGCGCGTTGTCGTCGCTGGCTACGGCTGGTGCGGCAGAGGAGTGGCCATGCGCGCGAAGGGACTGGGCGCGAGGGTTATTGTCACGGAGGTTGACCCCGTGAAAGCCATTGAGGCGCACATGGACGGCTTTGAGGTCATGACTATGAACGACGCCGCGCGCGTGGGCGACATTTTTGTGACTGTTACCGGATGCAGCGGCGTTATAACGCCGGAGCATTTCGCGCTGATGAAGGATGGAGCCATAATGTGCAACGCTGGGCACTTCAATGTTGAGGTAGACGTTGAAACGCTGGGCAGGCTGGCAAAGGAGCAGTATGAGGCCAGGAATAACATTACCGGCTACCGCATGGAGAATGGACGCACCCTGTTTGTTCTGGCTGAGGGCAGGCTTGTAAACCTCGCCGGAGGTGACGGACATCCCGCGGAGATAATGGACATGAGCTTTGCAATTCAGGCGCTGTCGGCCAAATATCTGGTGGAAAACCGCGGCAGGGTGCCGGCCGACGTGATAGCTGTCCCGCGCGAAATTGACGACGACGTTGCCCGCCGCAAGCTCGCCACTCTTGGTATAAGCATAGACAGCCTCACTGATGCGCAGAGGGAGTATCTGGGAATCTGAGTTAAAGCCGATACGCCGGGCAAGCAGCTCGACGTATGAAAGGGCGGTGAGAGTGTGGAAGGAATTGAAAACTATACTCCGGTGCCGGAGGGGGAGAGCGGGGATTTCGAATCGGTCCGCGAAAGGCGAATAGCCGAGCTGGACACCCTGCTGCGTGAGCGGCGGTTAAAGCAGCTTCAGGAGGAGCTCGAGGACACGGACGAGTTCGAGGTCGCAGAATTTCTTGCTACGCTTCCGCAGCACCAGATGGCGAAGGTATTCCGAATGCTCTCCAAGGAAAAGGGCGCGGAGGTGTTCGCCGAGCTGGAAGCGCCGGAGCAGGAATACATCATCAACTCCATAACGGACGCTGAGCTGGGCGGCATAATCGAGGAGATGTACGTTGACGACGCAGTGGACCTGATGGAGGAACTTCCCGCCAACGTTGTTAAGCGTGTCATGCGTACTGCCACGCCCGAGACACGAACGCTTATAAACCAGTATCTGAAATACCCAGAAAACTCAGCCGGCAGCATAATGACGGCCGAGTTCATCGACCTGAAGAAGTACATGAACGTCCGCGAGTCCTTTGCGCGTATCCGCCGAATCGGCGCGGACAAGGAGACTATTTATACCTGCTTTGTCACCAGTGCGGACCGCAAGCTTGAGGGAATCGTCACCGTCAAGGACCTTATAATGGCCGATGAGGACGAGGTCATCGAGAACATAATGGACGATGCGGTTATCTTTGCTACCACCACGGATGACCAGGAGGAGGTCTCGGACATCTTTGCCGACTATGACCTTATCGCCATTCCTGTTGTGGACCGCGAGCACCGGCTTGTCGGTATTGTCACGGTTGATGACGTTATGGACGTCATCGAGCAGGAGGCGACCGAGGATATAGAGAAGATAGCCGGTATGCTGCCGTCAGATAAGCCGTATTCGAGAAGCGGAATCGTGGAGCTTTTCAAAAACCGTTTCCCTTGGCTGCTTTTTCTCATGCTCTCGGCAACCTTCACGAGCATAATAATAACCTCGTTTGAGGACGCGCTGTCGGCTCAGGCGGCGCTTATAGGCTTTATCCCCATGCTTACGGGAACAGGAGGAAACTCCGGTTCACAGTCCTCCACGGCGGTCATACGAAGCCTATCACTCGGAGACACGGAGCCGGAGGACGTGCTGCGCGTTATCTGGAAGGAACTGCGCGTGGCGGTGCTGTGCGGTCTGGCGCTGGCGGCGGTGAATTTTGTGAAGATGCTGGCCGTGGACCGCATGGTGCTTGGAAACGATGGTGTGACGGTGATTGTGGCCGCGACGGTGAGTATCACGATGGTGTTTGTTGTCATATTTGCCAAGGCCGTGGGCTGCACGTTGCCGATAGCAGCGGAGAAATTGGGTGTGGACCCCGCGGTAATGGCAAGCCCGCTTATAGCCACGATAACCGACTCGGTGTCGCTGCTGATATATTTCACAGTCGCGAGACTGCTACTGCACGTATAGGAATTGGTACCATGATGCAGAGCGATAAAAGCGGCCCTGACCTGTAAAAGTCAGGGCCGAGCTTTTTGCTGGAATTCTCAAGCGGCTATAATTGGCCGCAAATTTCATTTTTCCTTTCTGAATAATTCCATTACCAATAAAAACGCAGCTACTGGTGATTCCAGAAGTATGAGACCAATAAAAAATCTTGTTGCGAAGGACCAACCAGTAGCACCCAGGAAGCCGTATGCTATGCTTGACGATAAGGCGCTGAGTATCAGCGCCAATATACTGAGAATAATTCGATATGTTCTTCTGCCTTTGCTGTTCATATAAGCCTCCTGTTATGAGAATTGTATGCCCCGTGGCTGCTGTCATTTCTTTACAGCAGCGGCGCGACTGCCTTCATCACAAAGCCAACAATTTTTCTCGTCCATGGTACGTTGCTCAGATTCTCCGGCGTTATCTGGCGGCATTTTTTCAGTGTCTGCTGAAAATCACGCTCAACATCGCTGATACAGGAGGTGCCGGTCATATATGCAGCACACTCGAAATGGTGGTACAAGCTTCGGTAGTCAAGGTTTATGGTGCCGACGACGGCAGTGTCATCGTCGCTGACAAAGACCTTTGTGTGTACGAAGCCGGGGGTATATTCGTAAATTCGAACTCCCGAGGCAAGAAGTGAGGCATAATGCGTCCAGGCCAGGGCGTAGGGGATTGCCTTGTCCGGTATGCCGGGCAGAATGATGGACACGTCCACTCCGCGCTCTGCCGCGAACCTGACGGCGCACTCCATCTCTCCGTCCATAATGAGGTAGGGAGTCATGATATGAACATAGCTTTGCGCACGGTTGAGTATGTCCATGTAAACATGCTCGCCGACCTTGTCGGCGTCCAGTGGGCAGTCGCCGAAGGGGATGACATATCCCTCGGTTTTCTCAGGCGGACGCGATGGCATGGAAAGGTAACGCCCGAACTCCGGATTGCTGTCATCGATGCTCCACATTTGCAGGAACATCAGCGTGAAGCTCTTAACTGCCTCGCCCTTGAGCATGAGCGCGGCGTCCTTCCAGTGGCCGAAGCGCTCGGTGCGGTTTATATATTCGTCGGCTAAATTTACACCGCCGGTAAAGGCCGTGTGTCCGTCTATGACAAGTATCTTTCGATGGTCGCGGTAGTTGTAATGCGTTGAGATAAATGGGGTCAGCGGGGAGAAAATCTTGCACTTTATCCCCAAAAATTCCAAGCGTTTCGGGTAATCATGCGGCAGAGTGGAAAATTCGCAGGTGCCGTCGTATATAACACGTACCTCAACGCCGCTTTTGACCTTGCGCGCGAGTATTTCAAGTATACGGCTCCACATATAGCCCTCGCGGATGATGAAGTATTCAAGGAAAATAAAATGCTTTGCACCCTCCAGCTCGCGGAGCAGGGCCTTGAATTTGCTCTCACCGGAGGGGAAATAGGTTGTCTGTGTGCAGTCATAGACAGGATAGCAGCCGGTCCGGCAGATGTAGTGTGTCAGGCTGGCCGCGGCAGGGTTGTCCTTGCTCAGGCGCCGCAGAGTTTCTTCCGATTGCGGGATGCTCCCGCGGGTGTCGATATTCAGCATAAGCAGCCGCTTTTTCATCGCGCGGTGTCCGATTTCGGTCTGCGTGTAAAGCAGCAGAACAGCGCCGGGAAGGGGAAAGAGCATGATAATGATAAGCCAGGTGATTTTTCCGGTTGGGTCGATTTTGCTGTTTATGAGATAGAGCACCATGGTTACGGTAAAGACAATGGAGACTGCGACCAAATGCGGCGTATATTGTCCGAAACGCAGTATAACAAAGCCAAGAAAGGCAACCTGAAGGAGCAGCAGAAGGAGTATGAGACCAAGCCGGCTGAATATGGCGCGCATGAGCCCTTTGTGTCCCTGTTTAAGCAGATAAAGCCCGCTTCTCTCCTCGTCCATTGTACAGCCTCCAATCCGAATGCAAATGAAGATATAATATTATATCATAGCACATTTGAATTATAAAAACAAGCAGTTAGCCTCAACATCATGTATACAAAGTCGAGTGGGCGGAACAAAACAGTATCTCTGCCAATATGTAAAATATAGGCTTCCTCCATAGGAGGAAGCCTATCTGTGTATTTGTCTCAGCCTCAGTTGTAGTTTTCGTAAACCTTTTCGTAAATATCGCGAACCATTTCAGCGGTTACATCCACAGGACAGTTCAAACGCAGGCCAAGGTCTATCTCCATGGCCATTTTGTAGCAGTCGATAAACTGTGCGCGGTCCATGCCGAGGTCCTTCGGCCCCTTGATGCCGCAGGTCTTCATCAGGGCGCGGACGGCGGCGGCGGTTTTTTCGCCTATCTCCGCGGCGCTCTCGCTGCCGGTGAACTCAACGCCAAGAGCCTCTCCGACGACCTGAACCTTTTCGGGAACGGCGGCGGTGCACAGCTTCATCAGCTCGGGGTTGACGAGAATGCAGTTGAGGCCGTGAGGAGTGTGGAAGGTCACGGAGATGCCGTCGGCAAGGTTGTGGCCGAGGTGGCAGTCGGTGTCGGCGAAAGCGATGCCGGCCCAGTTGGCGGCCAGGCACAGCTCATAGCGGGCCTCAAGATTTTTTCCGTCCTTAACGGCGACGGGAAGGTATTTGGCAATCTTTTCGATAGCGGCCTTGGCCAGCAGCTCGCTGCGCGGGTTGCGGCCCTTGGCGGTTATGGCCTCGGCGGCGTGGGTGAATGCATCCAGTCCGGTATTGGCAGTAACCGTCGGAGGAACGGTGAGCGTCAGCTCGGGGTCAACAATGGCAAGGGAGCTGTGCATAAAAACAGAGGGCTTGGAGTGGTCCTCAGACTTCGTGATAACGGCTACCTGGGTGCACTCGCTGCCGGTGCCGGCTGTGGTGGGTACGTGAATCACAGGCACGCAGCACTCATAGAAGCTGGGGGGAGCGGTGAAATACTGCTCAATAGGCGCGGGATGGTTGAGCAGCAGGGACGCGGCTTTCGCGCAGTCCATGCTTGAGCCGCCGCCGACGGCGACAAAGCCGTCAACGCCTGCATCGATGGCGAGCTTGCCGCACTCATTGACGAGAACGTCCGTGGGGTCGGCGGTGATTTTGTCATAGACGACATAATCCACGCCGGCGTTCTTGAGGCTCTGCTCGGCTCTGGGGGCAATACCTGCGGCCTTCACGCCGCCGTCGTATACGCAGATGACCTTTTTGCAGCCGAGCTCCTTGACCTTTTCGCCGAGCTGGTCAATAGCGCCGTTGCCAAAAAGAACGGGGACCAGCTGGTTATACTGAAATGCCATGATAATTACCTCCTGATGTATGTTATTCACTATACGCGGAAGCGGGAGCATCCGCACTATGTCAAGTATAACACGCCGACCGATATACAATAAATAAACAAGTCTTGAAGCGGATACAAGAAAATTTTGTGTTCCATACAAGACAGAGCTGAAAATAATTTGGCATCTTGTGAATTTTGCCGATAATCGTGAAAAGCCTCCTCCATGGGAAAGGAGGAGACTTTTAAGAACAGCGCGCTGCCTTTATGAGCAGAAGCGGTGTTTTCCTATGGTCACGATAAGAGGGCGGGACCATATCCATTTGCTTGTGGCGGTGACGGGGTTGAAGTAATATATCGCGCCGCCGGACGGGTCGCTGCCGTTGAGCGCGTCGCGCGCAGCCTGATAGCAGCTGTCCGCCACGGGCTGATTGAACTGCCCGTCTGTCACGCAGGTGAAAGCGCCGGACTGATATATAACGCCGGACATGGTGTTGGGGAAGGAGGGATGCTCCATCCGGTTCAGCACCACAGCGCCGACAGCGACCTGACCGGCGTATGGCTCACCGCGGGCCTCGGCGGATATCAGCCGCGCCAGCAGGGCCACGTCGGACGAGCCGCTGGTGGCCGCCGAGCCGCTTGTGTCGTTTATCCCCATGGCCGCAAGGGTTTTTGAGCCTGCCACTCCGTCGGCCGTGAGGCCGTTTTTCTTTTGAAAGCTTTTGACGGCCGCCTCGGTTTTACTGCCGTATACTCCGTCCACTCCGGAGGAATAATATCCCCAGGCCTTGAGCTTGGTTTGAATCTGACTGACGACCGAGCCGGTGCTGCCTCTTTTATAGGGGGCCGCCTCGGCGCTCTGGATAAAGCATATCACCAGTATGTTCACCAGGAACACTACCAGAAGCGCCATACACAGTTTTTTCCTGCCGCTCATAAAAATCGCTCCTTAGCTTTATTATTGAAACTAAGGATAGTCTGCCATGGAGCAATTTCAGTTATCCGTCTTAAATTTTGTCAGCTCGCCGCGCAAATCGCTTTCCATAAGCCGGCGTATTTCTTCCGCCGGAAGGCCGAGACCGAACAGATAGTACAGCTTTGCCACGGCTGCTTCAACGGTCATGTCATAACCGCTGACCGCGCCGGCCTGACGCAGCGCGCTGCTGGTCTCATATGCGCCGAGACGAACCGAGCCGCGCAGGCACTGGGTGCATACGACTATTATTGTGCCGTTGGCCGCGGCC
>CATJWA010000247.1 GCA_949744025.1 uncultured Eubacteriales bacterium | reverse complement strand
CGCGGGCTCTCTCTCGCCGCCGGCTTCACGCGCGTCGAAACCGGCGAGCTCGAAAATGGAAAGAGCTTTGTCGTCGCATCTGTAAAATAAAGCTGGGTTTATCTCCACCTGCGCGCAGTGTCCCTCCTCCTTAAACTGAAAAGAAAAGAACGGCCCTCGTGAGGGGGCCGTTCTTTTCAGTTTAACTCAATTATCTCCTCCGTGCTGGTATCCAGCCGGTAGAGGTGCCGCCCGTCCAGGCTCATGAGATAGCAGCCCATGAACTCGTTGCTCTGCTGGACGTTGTCTATACTGTATACGTTCATTCTCACGCAGGCGCGGCCGTCAACCGTGACGGTGCCGTCGAAGGTAAACACGTCATAGTCATCCATGCTCTCGCCCTCAAGGCCCAGCCTCTCCGGAGTAAGGCTTTCAAGATACTCCTGTGCCTCGTGCATTGTCATGGGCTCGGGCGGCTGGCTTATGACTCCCTCGGCCTCGCTCGTGACTATCACGCAGCCGCCCTCGTCCCAGCTTATATCCAGAAGCATCAGGCGGTTTGCCGGCTGCTCCGTCTCGGCGGCTTCTTCCTCACCGCCGCCCTCGCCTTCCCCTGCCGCGGCGCTCTTTGCCAGCAGGACGCTGCCCTGCTCACCGTATTGGGGCTCGTCGCTCATGACGAACTCCCTGTCCACCACCGCAAAGCCGTTTTCCTCTCCCGTCATAAGCGAGACATAATCGTCCACCGCCCTGCCTGGGGAGGAAAGGCCGGTGTAGCTGTAGGTGACAACAGTGCTCGCACTCACTGCGGCGGAGGAATCTTCGCTCGTCATTCCGGGGACGGTCTGCTCTCCGAAGGGATATTCCGCTATCAGCTCGGGAGCTGCCGCCTCCGCTTCCGCTTCGCCATCCTCCCCTTCCCCGTCCTTCTTCCCGCAGGCCGCCATGCTCAGCAGCACGGCCGCAGCCAGCAGCGCCGATAATATTTTTTTGCTCTTTATTGCTTTCAATGCAGTTTACCTCATACTACGCTTATATGCACCACGTCCTGCTCGCGCAGCTCGTAGCGGAAGCTCTTTTCCTCGCCGTTTACATCCAAATGCACCGGACGGTCGAGGTGGTCGAAGTCAATGCCGGAGTATTGCAGCAGATCCATAAGATAGTACGGCAGTCCGTTCTCCTTCGCGGGGAGGTAGAGCGGCGTATCGTTGAGAATAACCTGCAGGCTTCGCGGCTTAATACGCGGGGCGGCAGGCTCCGTCTCGGCCAGCACGGTCTGAATCGGCCCACCCTCCGGCTCCTTCGCCGGCACCTCGGCGGCCTTCGCGGCGGCGCGGCCCTTTTTCGCTGCCGGCGGCGTCCTGCGCACAGTGAGTACAATGTCCCCCTGACGCAGCGGCGTGTCCATGGGCACCTTCTCGTTATTTACAGTGGCCCTACCGTAAAAGTCCGGACCCAGAAGCTCTCCGAGCGTGCTCGCGGCGTTCTCCCCCTGCCTTGCGGGAACGAACTGAATCCGGTCTCCCGCATGGACAAGCGCGGAGAGCGAGGCGTCAGCGTCGTTTATGCGCAGAACTGCCGGCAGCGCGGGCTCGCCGCGCAGGACGGTTCGCTTGCCGTCCACGGTGAGGTTGAGGTTCTCGCCCGTTTTGCCCACCATGTCTGAGTAGCTGTAGCCGTTCATGAGCAGGATGTCGCGCAGGGTCAGTATTCCGTTGCGGAACAGCTTAGCCGGCTGGCCGTTGAGAATTACAACATAGCTGTCGTTGAGCAGGCCCAGCGCCGCGGAGATGGCGATTCCCAGCGGTGTGGCGTACTCCGGCTTCTCCAGCTCCATATCGTCAGAATATGCGCTCAGGGAAAAGTTGTTTCCCGCAATCGCAACGCGCTTTTCGTCCATTTCCAGCTTTTCAGCAACCTTTTCGCGCAGTCCGCTGAGCTTGCTGCCGCCGCCGGCAAGAAATACCGCCGACGGTGCGGCCCCGTTAGCACCGAGAATCTGCTTTGCTATCGCCTGGGCCAGATGGTCCATAGGCTCCTGGATTATCTGCATGGCCTCGGCGGGCAACACACGCTCCTCCTGGCCGAGAATATTGCGGCAGCGGATGAGCTCGTCGGTCTCGCCCATGCTGCGCTTTATCTGCTCCGCAGTCCTGAAATCCACAAGGTACGAGCGCATAAGCGCCTCGGTCACCTCGTCTCCGGCAACGGTGGCCATCGTGTAGCCGACCACGCTGCCGTCGCGGCAAATGGCAATGTCTGTCGTACCCGCGCCGATGTCCACCAGCGCAAGGTTGAGCAGGCGCAGCTCATGCGGTATTGCCGCGTTCATCGCCGCTATCGGCTCCAGCGTCATGCTCGCAACCTGAAGGCCCGCGCTGTGCATGGCCGCATACAGGCTCTCCACGACCTCGCCGGGCAGGAAAGTCGCCACAACGTCGGCCTCAAGCTTCTTGCCGTTGTGGAACTGGAGGTTGGCCAGCGGGTAGTTGTCCAGACGGTATTGGGCCACGGTGTAGCCGACCAAAAACATCTGACGCCGTCCGCCTGCGTCGGACTTTATCGCGTCCTCCGCCGCAGACACAGCTCCGGTTTCGAGCCGGCTTATCAGCTCGGAGTCAATCGACTGCTCCTGCGGCAGTTCAAGGCAAAAGCTGCCCGTCTGCGTGCGCAGGGCACGCCCCGCCGCGGCCACACACACGCGCTCAAGATGTACGCCCAGACGCCCCTCGAGCCGCTCGGTGACTGTACGTGCCAGCGCACCCACCTGCTGTATATCGTCAATCTGGCCGTCCATCATCGCGCGCTTGCCGTGCTCGGCAAGCTCCACGTCCAGAACCTTGAGCCGGTCGCCTACCGCCCTTCCGACCACGCCGACTATGCTGCGCGTTCCGATGTCCAGGGCAAATATGAGGTCCTTTTCCTGCTCTTTCAAATCTGCCATAGGTCCGCTCCTCTCCCGCAAATTAGAGATACAAGAACAGAGGCGGCATTTCATGCCGCCTCCAAAAAAGGCGTCGCAGACTTCGCGCCCGCAGGCGGGAATAAATTCAAAAATTTCTCCGAGAACATTCCCCCTGGGGGCCCTCTCCTGCCCCTGCGAGGCAATTCACCTTGCGCGTCTCTGAAAAGCACTCTGCGCAGAGTGCGTCGCAGTGTCCTCGCCCGCAGAGCGGGCGAGGACCAAGGCGCGTAGCGAAGCGATGCTCCTTCAATCAAGAGGCAAAGCCTCCTGATTGAGTTTTTTAGTATTTGCTGAACACGCTCGCGGCGGAGCCGGAGCTGCCGGAGTCCATGCTCATATCTTCATAGGAGGAAACTGCGGGTGCATTGTAGGTCGGCTGAGGACTGGGCATATAACCCTCCTGACGGGTCTTGAAGCGGGAGAGCAGCTCCTTCATCAGCGCGGCCTGGCTGGACAGCTCCTCGCTGGCGGCGGCAGACTCCTCGCTGGTGGCGGAGTTGGTCTGCACCACGGAGCTGATCTGGTCGATGCCCTCGGTGACCTGAGCGAT